>JACPKS010000052.1 GCA_016186905.1 Deltaproteobacteria bacterium | reverse complement strand
AGCCATTTTTACAGCGCACCACACCACGAAAAGTAGGTCGGCACCTTTTAGGCGGCCTTTTTCTTGAGGTACCCCATGAACTCCTGCTGCTTCTTGGGGAAGTGCTTCGCGGCTTGGAAGGCGATCGTTTCGGCGGCCGTATTGAGGCCGGCCTCCACCGAACGTTGAAGCATGATGCGAAAGAGACGTTCGTCGACCACGCCCTTTCCGAGAAGGTCGCGGCCCGTCGAGACAATGAGCGAGAGCGGCGCCTCGGCGTTCAGGAGCATGAATTTCAGCATCTGGTAGTCGTTCGTGCCCTGCAGGTCGGCGGGATACCGTTCGACGAATCCCTTGGCTTCCTTGATCAGATTGTAATCGACGAGCGTGGTGACGATTTCCTTGATGACGTTGCCGCGGCCGGTGCCGGTCGCGGCGGCCTTCTGAAAGAGCTGCATGGCGCGGATTTTGTTCAGCCCCGTGCCGAGATAGTGCTTGCCGCATACCACGAGCGCCGCGCAGACGTATTTGATGAGCATTTCGTCGCGGTCGTCGATGTTCGTGAAAATCGCGTAGTATTTCTCGATGTCCTCGTATTTCGCGTTGGCGATGGCGAGCCTCAAAACTTCCGCGAGACGCTTGGGGTTGGCCGGAAAATACTGCGAGATTCTTTTTACGACCTCGTAGGCGTTGGCCAGCTGCTGCATGTTCATGAAAAGCTCGTACAGGCCCACCATGCACTTGTAGTGAATCCTGTTGAACTCAAGACCCTTGGCGTATTTCCCTTTCGCTTCCTCGGTGACCTTGCGGATGAAGCGGATTTGCCCGAGGTAGTAGTACGCCAGCGAAGGCGCGGCATCGAGATTCGTGGCTTCCAGGAATAGCTTTTCGGCCTCATCGAATTTTCCGGCTTCGAGCGCGGTTTTCCCGTTTTCGATCGTCTCGAGATACTGCGGCGGCTTGATTTTCATGATCGCCGTTTTGAGGATGATCTTACGAACGTTCTCGGGCGTGAAGGGCTTGAGGATGAACGCGTCGATGTCCTCTTCGGCCGAGCGGGCGACGGCGGACTGCGAGTTGTTTCCGGTGACGACGATGAACAGAAGTTCCTTCGTTTCCTTCGGGCGTTCGCTTCGCAGCGTCTGAAAAAGCTCGATGCCGCAGCGTTTTCCGAGGTCGTATTCGACGAGCACGACGTGAGGTTTTTCGGATGAGATCGTGCTGGCGGCCAGATTGAACGAATTCACGAGGATGAGCTGGCTCGGCTTGACGCCGATGTCGCGGAAAATGTTGAAAAGGCTCGAGCGCGACGACGAGCTCGGGTCGGCGATGAGAACCTTGCGGTTCTCGAGATACTTCAGGACCGCCGCGGTTTCCTTTTTGATTTGCGCCTTGGTTGCCAGTGCCATACTCAACCTCTTGCTGATTCTAGGAAACGATTGATCTCTTCCTGCCGCTTCTCGTAAATTCCCACAAGATCATTCCATTGCTTCTCCTCGAACTGGACGAGCTTCAAAGTCGCGCGCTGGGTGCCGTCGTCTTGCGTCTCGCATTCCGCGATTTTGCCAGTGGCGTTGAGCAGAAGCTCCGGCTTCTGCGGCTTCGCGTTCTTCGGCGCGTTCTTCGACGGCTGCTCTTTGCGATAAATCTCGATCATCACGTTGTGTTGCAGATTGCAGCACTTCGGCGGAAGCTCGAGGATCACCGTTTTTTCGCCCGTTTCGAGCAGCCGCACGCCCTCGTTGGCCTCGGTGTGGGTGGTGTTGTTCCGGAAGAAGATATCCAGCTCGAAGGACTTGAAGTCCGCCGGGTTATAAACTTCGGAAGCGTCAATCGGGTCGAAGGGGAGCTCGGAATTGGCCATGTACATTTTGTTTCGGACGAATTCCGGAAATTTTGAATGAAATAATCGCGGTCCAGCGAACGTTTTCCGGCGTGCCAGCTTCGTTATTGCCGCGGTGAAGCGGGGAACTATTTTCCTAAGGAATGTGAAATTTCGGCCGCGATTTTAGGTAAAAATCTGCCGCTTCGCCGTAACCCGCGTCGACGTGGCGGATCACTCCCATCGCGGGATCCGAATTGAGCACGCGGGAAAGTCTTTTGGCGGCCTCAGGAGTGCCGTCGGCGACGATGACCATCCCGGCGTGAATCGAGTAACCCATGCCGACCCCGCCGCCGTGATGAAGGCTCACCCACGAGGCGCCGTTTACGGCGTTGATCGCGAAGTTCAGCACGGGCCAGTCGGCGACGGCGTCACTTCCGTCTTTCATCGCCTCGGTCTCGCGGTTGGGCGACGCGACCGAGCCGCAATCGAGATGATCGCGGCCGATCACGATGGGCGCTTTCACGCGTCCGTCGGCGACCATTTGGTTAAAAAGCAGTCCGGCTTTTTCGCGCTCTCCGTAACCGAGCCAGCAGATGCGCGCGGGAAGGCCTTGAAACCGCACGCGCTCCTTGGCGAGAGAGAGCCAACGGGCCATCGGCTCGTTCCCGGGAAGAAGCCCCAGCAGCGCCTCGTCGGTCGCGCGAATGTCGGCGGGATCGCCCGAGAGCGCCACCCATCGGAACGGCCCCTTTCCTTCGCAGAAGAGCGGGCGGATGTACGCGGGAACGAAACCCGGAAACGTGAACGCGTTGGCCAAACCCGCGCGGCTGGCCTGGCCGCGCAGGTTGTTGCCGTAGTCAAAGACGTGCGTGCCGCGTTTTTGGAATTCCTGCATGAGCTCGACGTGCGCCTTCATCGAGGCGAGACTCTTTTGGATATAAGCCTTGGGGTCGCTGGCGCGCAGCCGCACAGCCTCGGCAAGCGTCAGTCCCTCGGGGTAATAGCCGTTGAGCTCGTCGTGGGCGGAAGTCTGGTCGGTAAGAAGTTCCACCTTTATGTTTCGCTTGAGCAGGTCGCGCAGCATCGTCACGGCGTTTCCTTCAAGGCCGATCGAGAGAGGCTGTTTTCCGGCCAGGGCGTCGCCGGCGCGCTTCAACGCATCGTCGAGATCGCGCGCGGCGCAGTCGAGGTAGCGCGTTTCGAGGCGGCGCCGGATCCGGTCGGGCTGCATCTCGATTCCGAGAAACACGCCGTTGTTCATCGTGACCGAGAGCGGCTGGGCTCCGCCCATGC
The DNA here is from genome assembly GCA_016186905.1 of Deltaproteobacteria bacterium. Taxonomy (GTDB): domain Bacteria; phylum Bdellovibrionota; class UBA1018; order UBA1018; family UBA923; genus JACPKS01. The sequence goes on along the minus strand of JACPKS010000052.1, from coordinate 45,468 downwards.
CGCCAAGGCCCGCCGATACGACGAAGCGCCCGGCGAGATCCGACTGAAAATGCGCGCGAGCGGCCGCCGCGAACGTTTCGTAGGTGCCTTGCAGAATTCCTTGCGTGCCGATGTAGATCCACGAGCCCGCCGTCATCTGGCCGTACATCATGAGGCCCTTGGCGTCGAGCTCGCGAAAATGCTCCCACGTCGCCCAGCGCGGAACGAGCATCGAGTTGCTTAAGATCACTCGTGGAGCATCGGAATGCGTAGGAATCACGGCAACGGGTTTTCCGCTCTGAATAAGAAGCGTCTCATCGCCGCCGAGGAGCTTGAGCTCAGACACGATGCGGTCGAAGGCGCCCCAGTTCCGGGCGGCTTTTCCGATGCCGCCGTAAACGACGAGGTCTTCCGGGCGTTCGGCCACGTCAGGGTCGAGATTGTTCATGAGCATCCGCAACGCGGCTTCCTGAATCCAGCCTTTGCATTCGAGCGCGCTTCCTCTTGCCGCGCGCACGACGCGCTTCGTGGCTGGAGACTTCCTCACGACAGAAGCTCTCCGGAGCGCATCAGCTCCGAAATCTTTTCGATGTCCTCGTGGAACGCGCGGTCGCGCAGCACGGACGCGACCCTTCGGCGAAGGCTCTGGTAGGCCTTCTCGACGAGCAGGGCCGGCCGGAGCGGCTTACGGAATTCGAGGCCCTGGCCGGCCGCGAAGAGCTCCATCGCGATGACGTTCCATGCGTTCTCGACGACGGCGCGCGCTTTTCGCGCCGCGATCGCGCCCATGCTGACGTGGTCTTCCTTGTCGGCGGACGTGGGGATCGAATCGACCGAAGCGGGATGGCAGAGCACTTTGTTTTCGCTGACGAGCGAAGCCGCCGAGACCTGCACGATCATGAAACCGGAATTCAACCCGCCTTCCTCGACGAGAAACGGCGGCAGGTCCGAGAACGTCGTGTTCACGAGTTTCTCGAGACGCTGCTCCGAGATGCTGGCGAGCTCCGCCACGGCGATGGCGAGCTCGTCCATCGCGATCGCGACGTACTCGCCGTGAAAATTCCCGGCGTTGACCACGCGGGGCCGCGGGCCGTCGGCGAAAACGAGCGGGTTGTCGGTCGCGCCGTTGACCTCGACTTCCAGCACGCGGCGCACGTGTTTGAGCACGTCGCGCACGATGCCGTGAACCTGCGGGATGCAGCGAAAGCTGTAGGGATCCTGGATTTTCTCGCAGTGCGAGTGGCTCTTCATGATCTGCGATCCCGCGAGCAGCTTGCGAAAGCGGGCGGCGACCTCGATCTGGCCGCGATGGGGACGCGCGCGGTGGATCGCGGCGTCGAACGGCTCGGCCGAGCCCGCGACGGCTTCAATGCTCATGGCGCCGGCGATGTCGGCGATGCCGGCCAGGCGTTCGGCCCGGAGAAGCGTGAGCGCGCCGATCGCCGTCATGACTTGCGTTCCGTTGATGAGCGAAAGGCCTTCCTTGGGTTTGAGCGCATAGGGTTTGAGCCCCGCGCGCTTGAGCGCGCGAGCGCCGGGCATGAGTTTTCCGCGATGGAATGCCTTGCCTTCGCCGATCAAAACAAGCGAGAGATGCGCAAGCGGCGCGAGATCGCCCGAGGCGCCCACACTTCCCTGCGACGGGATCCACGGATGCACGCCGCGGTTGAGCAGCGCCAGCAGCGCCTCGACGAGCGCCGGCGTCACTCCGGAATATCCTCCGGCCAACGTGTTCGCGCGCAACGCGATCGTAGCCCGAACTTCGCGCTCGGAGAGGGGCTGACCAACCCCGACGGCGTGCGAACGCAGAAGATTGACCTGCAGCGCTTCGAGTTTTTCTTCGGCGACGCGAATGTTGGAGAGCAATCCGAAACCCGTGTTCACGCCGTAAATGGGCTCCTCGCCGGCAAGCTTCGCTTCGATGAAGCGCCGTGAGCGCAGCATTTTAGCGCGGGCTTTCTTCGGGAGCGCGACGCGCGCGCGACCCGAAAGATCAAGCGCGATGCCTTCGAGCGTTTCGAGCGTGAGGGATTTGCCGTCGATCGCGATCATCTTTTAGCCTTTGCGGATGCCCGCGATAGCGGCCGCGTAGTCGGCCGACTTGAAAACCGCGGAGCCCGCGACGAAGACGTCGCAGCCCGCGCGCGCGAGCTTGCCGCTGTTGGCGGCGTTGATCCCGCCGTCGGCTTCGATGAGAAAGTTCAGCTTTTTTTCCGCGCGCCACCGCGCGAGCTTGCGGATTTTTTCAAGGCACTCCGGAATGAACTTTTGGCCGCCGAAGCCGGGATTCACCGTCATCACCAGAACGAGATCCACGAAAGGCAAAACGTCTGCCAGAGTCTCGGCCGGCGTCGCGGGGTTGATCGAGACGCCGGCTGTGGCTCCGAGGCCGCGGATCGCGGCGGCCGTGCGATGCAGGTGGAGAGAGGCCTCCTGGTGAACGGTCACGGTGGTAGCGCCCGCCGAAACAAAATCGCCGAGATAGCGATCGGGATCGCGGATCATGAGATGCGTATCGAGCGGAAGCTTCGTGATTTTGCGTAGCGCCTCCACGACGAGGGGGCCGATGGTGATGTTCGGGACGAAAAGCCCGTCCATCACGTCGACGTGAATCCAATCCGCGCCCGCTTTCTCGACGGCGCGCACTTCGTCGCCGAGTCTCGCGAAGTCGGCCGAGAGAATCGACGGTGCGATCAGTTGTTTCTTCATTCGCGGGCCATCCTACAGCAGATTGAAGCCGTGGTCATTGCGGATTCCGTTAAGGTAGCTCCTGGATTCCATGGAGTTTCCGTTCTCGGGCTGAACGTTCAAAAGCTCGATCCAGCCGCTCCCGCAGCGGACGAGAAAGCTTCCGGCGCCAAGGAACAGGTCGCCAGGTGCCGCGTCATCCGGCGCGCCCGGCAGATGTTCGTGAAAAGCCGCCTTATGGACTTTAAGCAATCCTCGCGTCGTGCGCGCGAACGATCCGGGCCACGGGTCAAACGCGCGAACCTGGCGCAGGATCTCGATGCCGGGCCGGCTCCAGTCGATCCTGCCGTGCTCCTTTTTGAGCGAGGGCGCGAAGCTTGCCCGCGACTCGTCTTGCGCGGTCTCCCTGACGCTCCCGTCACGCAGCCCGCGCAGCGTTTCGATGATGAGCGCGGCGCCTTCGGCGGCGAGCGCGGCGTGGAGCTCGCTCGCGGTCATGCCGGCGCCGATCGCGATTTTTTTCTGCAAGAGGATCGGGCCGGCGTCCATCTTGGAAACGAGCCGCATCGTCGTGACGCCGGTTTCGGATTCACCCTTCCGCCGGTTTCGGATTCACCCTTCCAGATCGCGTACTGGATGGGCGCCGCGCCCCTGTATTTCGGCAGCAGGGACGAATGGATGTTGACGCAGCCGACGCGCGGAAGATTGAGAATGCCCGGACTCAAGAACTGCGCGTACGCAGCGACGACGCAGACGTCGGCGATCTGGTCGGCGAGCTTTCTTCGTTCGTCCGGATGGTTGATGTCATCAGGCTGGAATACCGGAAGCCCTAACTCCTCGGCGAGAACTTTGACCGGAGGCTTCGTGATTTTTTTCCCGCGACCCGCGGGCCGGTCGGGCTGCGTGTGGGCGGCCACGACATTCGCGACGTCACTGGTTTCGTGCAGAGCCCGAAGGGCGGGCAGCGCGAACGCCGGTGTTCCCATGAATACGACTCTTAATGGCGCCGGCATGAGCTCCCCATCCTAAAGTTCCACGCGAAAGCGCGAGCGCTCGAACGACTCGTGCCGGTGTTTGAGGAGTTTGTTTTTGATGAGGCCTCTTTTCACTTCGCTCAGGCGATCGATGAAGAGCCGGCCTTCGAGATGGTCGAGCTCATGCTGAAGGGCCACGGCCAGCAGTCCTTCCGTCTCGAGTTCGTGGTTTTTTCCCTGCAGGTCCCGGAAGCGTACCCGGATTTTTTCGGAGCGCTTGACCTGCTCGCTGAATCCGGGAACGGAAAGGCAGCCCTCCTTGAAAAGAACGCTCCCGGTTCTTTCGAGAATCTCGGCGTTGACGAATATTCGCGGATTTTTGCCTGCGAGCTTGCGGCTTTTCTCGTCTTCCCCCTCGACGTCGTAGTCGACGTCGATGACGGCGACGTGCTGAAGAATGCCGACTTGGTTCGCGGCCAGGCCCACGCCCGGGGCGTCGTACATGGTGTCGAACATGTCCGATACGATCTTTTCGAGCGCCGTATTGAAATCGACGACCGGCAAAGCCTTTTGCCTCAAGACAGGGTTAGGAAACGTCAAGATCTCAAGAATCGCCATTCCGACTCGTCCCGCATTAGGTCGCGCGGCTCCTTACGATCAGAAGAATTCCCGCAGCGAGAAAAAGCGCCGATGGTCCCCATACCGAAAGCCAGGGCACGATGGTTCCGGAGCGCCCCATGGTCAGACTCACGCTGAACATGAGCCAGTACAAGAAGATGAGCCCGACGCAGACGGCGAGGTCTCTGCCGAGCCCGCCTTGCTGTTTGGGCCGTACCGAGAACGGTACCGCGAGAAGCCCCATGACCAATGGTATAAAAGAAATCGCCAGCCTGGAATGAAAATCCACCTCGTAGAACTTGGTGTCGATGCCGGCGTTCTTATTGCGGCGGATGAAGCCCCAGAGCTCCTTGATGCGCAGAGTTTCGACCTGTTTTTCGATCTCGAGGAAGTCTTTCGGAGACTCCGGCAGGCGGATTCTTTTTTCCGAGAAATTCTTCGAAAGCGGAAAGCGGGATTCCTCGGGAAAGACCGTCATCATCCCCTTGCGCAGAACCCACGCGCCGCCGGGTTCGTACTGCGCGGTTTCGGCTTCGAGGTGCTGCATCAGGCGGAAGTCTTTGTCGAAAAGATAAATCCCGATCCCTTCGATGGCATTCCTCTTCTTGTCGAAGAGGCGGAGGTTGTAGATGTAGTTTTTGCTGCGATACCAGATCTTCGTCGCTTTGATGTCGAGCGAAAAGTCTTTGCGGCCCTTGATGTTTTTCCAATAATAGACCATGCGTTGCCGGGTGAGCGGCGGCACGACGCGATCGTAGGTCACGAGCGTCAGGCAACACGCGATGAAGATCGCGCCGAAAATCAGAAAGGAGACGTGAGTGAGGCTGATCCCGGACGCGTGTATCGCCGTGAGCTCGTTGCGCCGGTTCATCAGCGAGAGTGTCGTCATCGTGCCGAGCATGGCGGCCGCGGGAACCATCTGGCACATGATTTGAGGTATCTGCATCGCGCTGTAGCGAAAAAGCGCCGCTGCCGTGACCTCGGCGTCCCAGACTCCGCGCAGATAGTCCGACACGAAAAAAACGAACGTCAGGATGATCAGCGCGAGCAGAAAATTCCTGACGAACTCGACGATGATGTAGCGGTCGATGAGCTTCACTGGAGCTCAAGGATAACCCAGAATGCGTTGCTTTTGAAAATGCCATACGTTAACGTTTTCCACATGTCCAAAAAGCCCGGCGGGGCACGCGAAACCCGCTCGAACCACATCAAGGCCTGGCTTATCGAGAATCTCAAATCATTCGGAGTGGCGATACTTCTCGTTCTTATTATCCGGTCAAGCGTAGTGGAGGCCTTCAAGATTCCATCGGGCAGCATGGTGCCCACGCTTTTGGTCGGCGATCATATTTTCGTCAACAAGTTCGCGTACGGGTGGAAGATCCCGTTCAGCGATTTCTTTTCGGAAAAACCGGCGTTCATCGGGCCGACCACGATGCCCAAGCGCGGCGAGATCATCGTTTTCAAGTTTCCGAAAGATACGTCCTATTATTATATCAAGCGTGTCGTCGGCATTCCCGGCGATCACATCCGCATCCGCGACAAGATGGTTTACATCAACGACAAACCCTACGAGCGCGAGCCTGCGAACCGGCCCGAGATTATCCAGGATCTTGAGGGCCGGCAGTACGACAAGACGTCGCTTGATCTTTATAACGAGATCAATCCCGATACGAAGGCGAAGCACTTCATCCTGCTCGACCGCAATAACTACATCACCGAGAATTTCGCCGAGATCACCGTGCCGCCCAATCAGCTTTTCGTGATGGGAGACAATCGCGACTTCAGCAACGACAGCCGGTTTTGGGGTTTCGTGCCCTTCAACAACGTGCGGGGGCGCGCGATGGTGATCTGGCTGTCGATGTGGCTCGATTTCAGCGAGTCGCAGTATTATTTTCATCCGAGTCGAATCGGAACGGTCATTCGTTAAGACTTAATGATTCTCACGAATCGACGAAGTACGGCGCGAAAAACTGAAGCGAGAGCCGGAGTGCGCGCGGTGAGACGGGCGAGCGGCGGACTGGCGAGATAGTACGCGCGGATGACCGCCCGGCCAGCGAGTGAGCGGGCGAGCACGTCGTCGCGGAACTGCTGGAGGATGCGCACCTCGGGCGACTGCGGCCCGAAGACCGCGGTGGCGATAAAACATTTTCCGACGTTGCCGCGAAGAACTTTGTGCGCGTTTGAAAAAAGATCGCGGTGCTGAACTTTCGAGTGCTTGAGATGTTTTTTGATTCCATGGGCCGAAAGCACGACGTGCGGGCGGTTCAGTGAAAACTCGACGTACTTGTTGAGGCACATCTGCAGCTCGTTGCGGCGATCCTTGAGATGGTCGTAGATCTTCGCCATGTCCCAGAAAATTCCGGAAATGAGAAGAATGTCGCCGATTTCTTTTTTTTGATCGAACAGGCCGGGATGCAGGCCGCCGGCCGGAACTTTGTAGTTATTCTCGAGGATCGCGATGTATTCGCGAAAATTCTTCAGGGCTTCCTGGTGTTTGCGCTGCTCGAAAAGAAACATCCCTTTTTTGACGAGCTGCACGCGTTTGCCCCAGAGCTCGCGGCGCTTGTTTTCCTGTTGGCGCTCCCAGGCGTCCTTGATGCGCTCGCGCACCTTTTCGGAGAACATTTTCGCCGCGCATTTGTCGCAGATGGGTACGCCGTAAACTTCCTTAAGCGGAACGTTTTCGGCCTTGCATGCCGGGCAGCGGTCGGTATTGGTCACGACGGTCGCGGTAGTCGCCATCCCATTGATTATAAGGTGCTGACGGGATCGACATCAATGAATCTCGCGCCTTCCCGGCGCAGAGTCTTGATGACGGCGTTCAACGAGGAAGATTTTTCCGATTTCAGCAGGATCTGCCAGCGGAACCGGTTGGCGACTTTCGCGACCGCGGCGGGAGCGGGGCCCAGGAACGTGAACGCGGGAGCGACGCCGCCGGGATGCGCGCCCTGAAGATGCGCGAGAAGCGCTGCCGCGCGCTCGGCTTCGCGCCTTGCGGCGGACTCCTTGAGCGCGCGGAACTCGACCTGCGCGATTCGCGAAAACGGCGGATAGCCGAATGCGCGCCGGTGTTCGAGCTCTTCGCTGTAGAATGCGGCGAAATCCTGCGCGGTCGACGAGCGAATCACGTAATGCATCGGCATGTAGGTCTGAAGCACGACGCGACCGGGTTTATCGGCGCGACCCGCGCGACCCGCGACTTGGGCGAGCAATTGGTACGTCCGCTCGCCGGCGCGAAAATCCGGAAGATGAAGATTCAGGTCGGCGAGAACGACGCCGATGAACGTCACGTTCGGAAAATCATGTCCTTTGGCGAGCATCTGGGTGCCGGCGAGGATTTGGGTTTCGCCCGACTGAAACCTGGCGAGAGCGGCTTCGAGTTTTTGCGTAGTGGAGGCGGCCTCGGCGTCAAGCCTGGCGATGCGCGCCTTTGGAAACGTCCGGGCGAGCTCGCGCTCGACCTGCTCGGTGCCGATTCCCATCGGGCGAACCGAATGTGACGCGCATCCGGCGCAAGTCTGAATCGCGTCGATCTCGAATCCGCAGTAATGACAACGCAGCTTCGAGGCGGAACGGTAGTAGGTCAGCGAGACGCTGCAGTTAAGGCATTCGGGCACGTGCCCGCAGTCCGCGCAGAGCACGAAGTTCGAGTACCCCTTGCGATTGACGAAGACCATCGCCTGCTCGCCGCGCGCAAGGGTCTCTTCAAGGCCTTGCCGCATTTTCGCGCCGATCAGCGCGCTGGCCGGAGCGTCGTTATCGGTGTTCCTTGCCGTCGCGGGTTCGTCGGCGAGGTCAACGACCTCGATCGACGGCAACGGACGCGCGTTCGGACGGCTGCCAAGCGTCAGAAGCTCGTGTTTGCCGGAGTTCGCGGCGTAAAAGGTCTCCAGCGCGGGGGTTGCCGAGCCGAGCACGGCCACGGCGCCGAAAAGCCGCGCGCGCACGAGCGCCAGATCGCGCGCGTTGTAGCGCAAGCGGTCTTCCTGTTTGTAAGAAGGTTCGTGCTCTTCGTCGACGACGACGAGTCCGGGATTTTCAAGCGGCGCGAACACCGCCGAGCGCGCGCCGACGACGACGCGGCGTTCGCCGCGACGGATGCTCCACCAGAAGTCACGCCGGGCTTTTTCGGTGAGACCCGAGTGCAGCACGGCGACCTCGTCGCCGAAACGTTCCTCGAAACGCCGGCGCAGCTGCGGCGTCAGCGCGATTTCCGGAACGAGAATGAGCGCGCCTTTGCCGCGCGCGAGCGCTTCGCGCGCCGCACGGATGTAAATTTCGGTTTTACCGCTTCCGGTGACCCCAAAAAGAAGGAATGATTTAGGCGTTCCAGACGCCATCGCGGCCTGGATGCGGGCGAACGAGGCCGACTGGTCTGGCGTGAAGTCAAAATCTTTCGAAGGCGTGAATTCGATTTTGTTTTCGGCGCGGGAGGCCCGCGCCTTTTTTGGAATGCGAAAAACGCTTTTCGGAAACGCGCAATGAAACACCTCTCCGAGAGGAAGCTGGTAGTAGCCCGCGACCCATGAGTAAAATTCAAGATCTTTCCGGGAAAAGACGGCGCTTTCGAAGGGCAGCTCCGACACTTCCTTGAGCTCGAATCCCGCAAGCGACGGGTCGGATGCGGGGACGAAGCCCGTGACGAACCCCTCGCTCGTCGACCTCCGAAACGGAACGCGCACGAACGAGCCCACCTTGATTTTGCCGGCCAGCGCCTCTGGAACGCGGTAAGAGAGCGGGCCCGGAACCGGGCGTGGAACCGCGACCTGGGCGATTTCAAATTGTTTGGCACGAGCGCTAACGGACGTATTTAAAGTAGTCATCGAGGAAATTCCGCGTTGAACTGTCTGGCTCGCCACTTGATTTCGCCGGCGCCGCAGCACTCTCGAGCGCCGCCCCCTTGACGTCAAGTTTCACGTCTTGCGTCTCGACGCGCGCCCAGAGAACCTCGTTTCGAAAAATCCGCAGCGTGCGCGGATAAAGCGCGCTCTTGTAGACCTGATATCCGCTCAAGCGGTATTCGAGCGCTTCGTTTCCGGTCGCTTCCCGGGCGGCGAGAACCGCCCGGAGAGGCAGGAGGCTGTCCTTCTCGACCCAAAGCTGCATTCCCTTGGCGAGTGTCTCGGGCGATTGCCCGATCACGATGGCGACGCGATTCTCAAAGCGCGACATTATGGTCTCGGGTTCGCTGACATACGGCAGGGGCATCTCCGCTTCCGGGCGCACCGGAAGGCCGAGGCTCTTGAGATGCGTCTCGAGGCTTTCGGCGCCGCGGACAAAGAGAAGATCGTAAGAAACAGGCCGGCCCACCTCCGTGCCTTTCGATCCGTGGATTCTGCGATCGTGCCGCGCGATCTCGGTTCCCGCTTCGTCGAGGACCCGAACGGTGACCAACCCGGATTCGCGAAGAATGAGCGTTTCGTTCACGGACTTCGCGATTTCGCCGTTTTTTCGGAAGAAGCTCACCGTATGACGAAAGACTCCCGACTCGAGCTGTACGTGCTTGCGCGCGAGGTTTTTCAGAACATGAAAACTCGGCGGGACGTATGCCGCCGCTGTGGCCGACGCCAGGCAGCCGATTCCGGTCAACGTGACGCGCGTTCTAAGATTCAAGCAGCCTCGCGAGAATTCTTCGCGCTTCCGGAGCGAGATCCGGCCGCTTGAGCGCGAATGCGGCGGTTGCCTCGAGATATCCGAGCTTGTCACCGGTGTCGTATCGCGTTCCTTCAAAAAGGTATGCGAGAAGCCCTTCGCCAGCCGCAAGCAGGGCCAGCGCATCGGTGAGCTGAATCTCGCCGCTTTTTCCCGGCTTCGTCTTCTCGAGCAGGTCAAAAATCTTCGGCGTGAGGACGTAACGTCCCGGGCAGGCGTAGCGCGAAGGCGAGCTTGCCGGGTCGGGCTTTTCCACCATGAGATCGACGTTAATGAGACGGTCCGAGATCTTCTTGCCGCTGACGATGCCGTACTTCGAAACGTCTTCGCGGGGCACTTCCATCACGCCGATCACCGAAGTGCCGTGCCGTTCGAATACTTGCGTCAGCTGGCGGATGCATGGAACCGGCGCGTCGATCAGGTCGTCTCCGAGCAGAACCGCGAACGGCTCGTTTCCCACCGCCGCGCGCGCGGTCAGCACCGCATGCCCCAGGCCCATCGGCGATTTTTGGTGAACCGTGATGATGTTGGCCATCGAAGACACGCGCTCGACGATCTTCAAGAGATCGAATTTGCCCTTCGAACGCAGAAATTCCTCGAGCCCGGCGGAACGGCCGAAATGGTTCTCGATCGACTCTTTCCCTTCAGCGGAGACGAGGATGATGTCGCGGATTCCGGCGTCGACGCACTCCTCTACGATGTATTGGATCATCGGTTTGTCGATGATCGGAATCATCTCTTTCGGGATGGCTTTTGTGGCGGGAAGAAAACGCGTTCCCAGGCCCGCGGCCGGAATGACCGCTTTTCGGATCTGCATGATACGACGCTACACCGCGAGCTGCCGGGTTTCCAGCCCACGAAGCTTATTTTGCCTTTAGACAAGGAAGTTTTTTTCGAACGAGGAGACTGGCCATAGAAGGCCGTCGACGAAGTGAGAAAAAAACTGACGCAGTATAAAGGCAAAAGAAGCGAGTGGGCTACATGGGATAGCTGCGCTTGTGCTCGAGCCCTTCCATCTCAGCCTTGCAATCGATGCAAAGAGTGGTGACCGGGCGAGCCTTCAGACGTTGTTCCGAGATCGGGTCCTCGCAGCGCTCGCAGAGCCCGAAGGTTCCGACATCGAGGCGTTTTAAAGCGTCTTCGATTTTTCGCATCAGCATGCGCTCGCGGTCGCGGATCTTGAGCTGCATGGTCTTGTCGGTTTCCGCGCTTGCGACGTCGGTCCAGTCCGCATAAACTTCTTCGTCATGCGCGATGTCTTTCTTCGTGGTCTGCATCTCAGCGTTGAGCGCGGAAAGCTGTTGCGTGAGCGTTTTTCGGAAATGTTCCGTCTTTTGTTTGTTCATAGCGGGCAGGGTTATAGCACGGCGCGAAGAGAGTGTCGACATGCTGGCGGCGCGATACGGCATATTATTGAAATAATTGTATTATCAATAGCTTATAAACTAGTCCTATGTGCCGCTGCGGTGGCTCTTGACTTCCAATCAGCACGAACGCTCAGTCTTGCGGGCGGTGGTCGTGGCGGCGCATTATTGGAAGACACGACGACCCTTAATCCCAGCATGCTGGGGTTCTATCCAATTTCTTCCATTTCCGGGACCTTGGATTGGATCAAGCCCGGCAATGGCACGCGAATGTTTCATGCCGGCGTGATCGACGGCCGCAATGAGTTCGTGGCTGCTGGAGTTTCGTTCACGCGCAATCAAGCGGTTGATGTTTTTCATCTCGCGCTCGCCAAACAAGCACTTCCTTGGCTTTCGTTCGGCGCGCACGCGAAACGCTTTACCACGCGCCAGGAGCAGCTGCCGGCTTTGATTAAGCCGATTACGGGATACGATTACGGTGTTTCGGCAGCCGTGGCCTCTCCTAAAGACATGGTCGCATGGCCCGTGCAGGTGGGAATTACCGCTGACAATCTCGTCCACACCGCGGGGTACGAGCAGTATGTCGGTCCCAAACAGTATGCGATCGGCGCGAAGACGAATATCAAGGATATCCTTTTGCTCTATGCCGACTTCGTCGAAGGGTTTTCCAGCGGGAAAGGCGCATCGCCCGCATACAGCGGCGGCGCGGAAATTTCGCTGGGGAATGATTTTTACGTCCGCGGCGGCGGTTTCGGATTTCGCGATAGAGGCTGGGGCGCCGGCGGCGGCTGGGTCGGGCCGAAAGTCGGATTAAATTACGGCTACCAGAAGCAAACGCTGGAGGTCTCAAACTTCCAGCACGCGGTGACGATGGACATCTACATGTAATAAGGTGGCTGCTAACTAACGGCAAAGCGGCGCGTTAGGATCTCGGTTATCTCCAGAAGAGTTTCGGTTTTCCCGAAAACGGGTTTTTGTCGACCGCGAGACGGTTGCGGGCGCCGTAGATCGAAGCGACGGTTTCAGTCGTGAGTGTTTCGGTCATTGAGCCGTGACGTACGATGCGGCCTTTGTCGATCCACGCCAATTGCGGGCAGAATTCGGCGGCGAGATTGAGATCGTGGCTCACGAGAAGAAGGGTTGCGCCTTCCGCGTGGAGTGTCTCGAGCAAATCGAAAATGCCCGCTTGAAATCCCAGGTCAAGATGCGCGGTTGCCTCGTCGAGGATGAGGACTTTGGGTTCCTGCGTGAGCGCCCGCGCGATAAGCACGAGTTGCAGTTGGCCCGCCGAAAGCTCAGTGATCGCGCGCATGGCGATCGGAGCGATGCCGGTCTTTTCCATTGCCGCTCGGGCAATGCCGCGATCACTCGACGAGGGACGCACATAAAGCGAGGAATGCGCGAAGCGCCCTTGCAAGATGAAGTCCTCGACGGTGAATGCGAAACGCGGGGCGAGGTTTCCCGGCACGAAAGCGATGTGTCTCGCGAGCTCGAGGCGATTCCATTTCTCGATTCCGCGCCCGTTCCATTTGAGCTCGCCGGTGAAGCCCTCCATGGGAAGCAAACCCGCCGCGAGCCTCAAGAGCGTCGTTTTCCCCGATCCGTTCGGTCCGGAGATACAGAAGTATTCCCCGGATTCGACTTCGAGGTCGACGCCGTCGAGCGCGGGAGTCTGGTCGTCGCGATAGCGATAGCGGACGTTTTCCGCGGTGAGTTTCACGGAAACGCCTTCCGGTTGCGGATGAGCGCAAGGAACGCGGGTGCCCCGATCAAGGCCATGACCACGCCTGCCGGAAGTTCCGAGGGGCGCGCCGCCAGGCGTGCGATGACATCCGAAAAAAGCAGAATACCGGCACCCGCGAAGAACGCAGCGGGCACGAGGCCGCGGTGCGTGCGCACGCCCAAGGCGCGCAGCGCATGCGGCACAAGAAAGCCCAGGAACCCGATGATGCCCGCGATGGAAACGCTGACGGCCGTGATCGCGGCAACAAGAAAAAAGAAGCGTTTACGGAATCGCGCGACGTCGACGCCGGCGCTCTCGGCCGTGAGCTCGTCGGCCGAGAGAAGATCGAGAACCTTCCAGTGCGAGAACGCGGCGACGAGAGCCGCAAGCATCAGTGTGAGCACGCCGAGCGATTCGTTGAGCGTCGGTGTCGCGATCGAACCGAGAAGCCAGCCGAGATTCGACGTCCAGGCGGCTGGATCGGAAACCGCGAGAAGGAAAGTCGCCATCGACGTGAAAAAGAGCCCCGAGACCACGCCTACGAGCAGAACCTCGGTGGAGCTGCGAAAACTTTTTCGAAGCCAGCGCATCAAGGCAAGCAGCGCGACGACGGAAAACGCGAAGGCGTAAGTTCCGCTCGCGGCCATCGAGCCCGTGTGCAGGAAAGAGCCGAGCACGCTTCCGAGTGCTGCGGCGGCAGCGATGCCCAGCGAATAAGGATCAGCGAGCGGATTCCCGAGACTTGCCTGCACGAGCGTGCCCGCGACGGCCAGCCCGCCGCCGACGGCCAGGCCGCAGAGCGTGCGGGGGAGCCGAAGCATCCAGAAAATTTGAGGGTCGAAGGCGCTTGCCGCTCCGGTGGCGAGCGAAAGAACGGCGCCGGCGAGCATGAAGACGAACGCGCCGATGACGATCACAGAAGCCTTCTTAGCTCGCGCATGCCCTGAATGAGCGTGAAGCCCGGTTTGGTGAGCCAATCCGTGGGGATCACGTGAATGCGATCGCGTTGAACGGCCGTGATTTTCGGAAAGCGCTTCCAGAACGCGACGGCTTTCCTCGCGTCGGAAGCGTCGTCGGCCATCGGGCAGATCAAGATCACGTCGGGATTGCGGCTGAGCACTTCCTCGGTATTCGGCAGCGGATATTTCATGGGCGAGTCGGCGAAAATATTTTGACCTCCGGCCCGGCGCACGAGCTCGTCGATGAAAGAAGAACCGCTTACCGAAACAACGGGATCCCAGCCGACCTGAATGAAAACGCGCGGCGGTTTCTTTGTGACGGACTTGTTCGTCTTGCCGGAGGATTTGTCATCGGAATTCGCGGAGAGAATTTCAGCCAGTTCGTTGAGCTTTTGATTTTTTTCTTGGCCGATCACGCGCCCGATGATGCGCATCGAGCGCACGATCTGCTCGACCGACTGGGTATTGAGAAGAAAAATCTTGAGCCCCATTTTTTCGAGTTGGATGACCGTGGCGGCGTTGTTGCCGTCCATGCTCGCGAGCACGAGATCGGGATGGATCGCGTAGATCGCCTCGGTCGACAGGCGGTTATACGGGCCGAGGCCAGCGATTTTTGTTTTGTACGCGACGGGGATGCGGGAATATTGCGGAGCCGCCGCGAGTCTGTCGGCGGCTCCGAGCTCGACGATGGCTTCGGCGATGCTCGGCATGAGCGCGGCGATCCGCGAGTAGTTTTTTCCGGGTTCGACCGGCATGCCGCGAAAATCAGCCAGCACGGTTCGTGGTTCGGGGCTTCGCGCGCCGGAATGCTGCGTGAAACCGAGAAACGCGAACGCCGCGATGACGCCGGTTTTAAGCAGGCTCTCCCAGTTCGGGCGATGCCGGTGCAAGACGACGAGCACGATCGCGAGCACCGCGACCTGTTCGGCGCGCGACTCACGAAAGAGAACGACTTCAAAAAGCGCGAAGAGCATCGCGAAGAGAGAGCCCAGCGCCGACACGCGTATGGTTAGAAGCGTCAGTCCGTATACAAGACCAGCGGCGAGCCCTATCCAGACGTTGATCGCGAAAAGCACGCCGAACGAAGTCGAAACGCCCTTGCCGCCGCGAAACAGGAGAAACGGCGAGAAACAGTGGCCCAGAACCGCCGAGAGGCCGATCCAGCTATTGGAATCGCCGCACGCGATCCCGTCGCACTGAAAATAGAGCATGGGAAGGAGGCCCTTCAGGAAATCGAGAAAGAACGTGAGCGCGCCGGCCTTCCAGCCCGCCGCGCGGACGACGTTGGTCGCGCCGATGTTCGTGCTGCCGACCATGCGGACGTCTTCGATTCCCCAAAGTTTCGCGACGAAAAGTCCGAAGGGGATCGAACCGGCGAAAAAGGCGAGTGCCAAAGCCGCCCATGCATTCATGCGGAGGGTCCTCGCTCGGCCGTTTGCTTCATTGAAATCCACGCGACGATCGCGGCGACGACCGCGAGTACTGAGATGAACTGCGACGTCGAAAGCCAGCCGTCGATCACGAAGCCCCGGATGCTGTCGCCGCGGAAAATCTCGATGACCGACCGGATGATCGAGTAAGCGATGACGTAGGTGAGCGCCAGTTCGCCGTCGAATTTCTTGCGATGGCGGCGCCAGGCTAAATAAAAAAACAGTCCGAAGAGGCTTGCCGCTTCGTAGATCTGCGTGGGATGCAGCGGAATTCCGCGCAGGTGCGGTTCCACGAGCTCGGAGTTCAGGATTATGCCCCAGCTCCCGCCGGTGGCTTTTCCATGGCAGCATCCGGCCGAAAGGCAGCCGAGCCTTCCGAAGGCGTGCGCGATCGGAATCGCGACGGCCGCGAGGTCGAGCACCTTCCGGACCGGAAGAGCGTATTTGCGGCAGTACCAAAGATGAAATGGCAGCGCTACGATCGGTCCGCCGTAGAACACGAGCCCGCCTTCCCAGACGTAAAACATCTCGAGAGGATATTCCCGGAAGTAAGACCAGCGCGTGATGATGAACAGAATTCGCGCGCCGAGCATCCCGACAAGAAGCGACCAGAAGCCCAGGTCCACGATGCGTTCGCCGGGCAGTCCGATGCGCGCCGCTTCGCGCTTGGAGAGCCACACACAAAGCAGAAAACCCGCCGCGATGAGAACGCCGTAGGAGTGAACCGGAAAATCCCCGATTCTAAACAGAATCGGCAGCATGCGCGCGCTTTTCTTTGCGGAAAATATCGAGGATGAGCAGGGCTACGCCCACGCTGATCGCGGAATCGGCGACGTTGAACGCGGGAAAGTGCGGCCCGGTTTCCTTCCAGTAAAAATCGAGGAAGTCGATCACGTAGTTGTAAGCGACGCGGTCGATCAGGTTGCCGATCGCGCCGCCGATCACGAGCGAAAGCGCCGAGGACAGGATGAGATCGTCGTCGCTGACTTTGCGAAACACGAAAAAAATCGCCGCGAGCGCGACGACCGGAATCGTGATGAAAAACGGGATGCGGTAAACGGGGTCCCAGGTATTGAGCAATCCGAACGCGGCTCCGGGATTCCTGACGTAGGTCAGGCTGAAAAAACCGGGGATCAAATGCAGCGACTCCCCGAGATGAAATCCCCGCACGACCAGATGCTTGGTGAGCTGATCAAGCGCGATGATCGTTCCCGAAACCGAAATGAGAACCAGGTACTTGAGTTTCATGCGCCCGCAGCCTCCTTGACGGCTTCGATACAGCGCTTGCAGATCAGCGGATGCTCGGCGCTGGCGCCGACGTCCTCGGTGTAGATCCAGCAGCGCGCGCACTTGCTTCCGGGCGCGGCCGCGACTTTGACCGCGACGGCATCGCCGGTACGGATCGAGATTTTCGAAACGATGAACAGACGCGCGAGCTCTTCCCGGGCCGCGCCGAGCGCGGCGGCGGTTTCGGCGGGGGCGGTGATCTCGACGGCGGCCTCGAGCGGATGCCCGATTTGTTTCGCCCGCCTTGCCACTTCAAGCGCTTTGTTAACCGGCTCGCGCAACTCAAGGGCCCGCTCGACCCGGCGCGCGGCGGCTTCGCGTTCGGGCGAGGTTTTCCAAAACGCGCCCGCGTCGCCCGCGAGCGGAAAATCCGCTTCGAGCACGCTTCCGGGCATGCCGAGATAGCCCCAAAACTCCTCGCACGTGAACGTGAGAATCGGCGCAAGCGCGGTCGCGAGCGCCGTGCCGATGCGGTGGAGCGCCGCCTGCGAGGACCGCCGCTCGCGTGAATTCCGCGGCGAGGCGTACAGGCGGTCTTTCAGGATGTCGAAATAGACCGAGCTTAAATCCACGGCGCAAAAATTAACGAGCGCGTGATAGACGAGGTGAAATTCGTACGCCTCATAGGCCTGCTTTGCGCGCTCCAGAAACAATCGCGCGCGTTCGAGCGCCCAGAGGTCGAGATCGCAAAATTCCCCGGGCTCCATCGAAGGCCGGTAGTCGAAAATATTTCCGAGCACGTAGCGAAGCGTGTTCCGTACTTTCCGGTAAGATTCGGAAACGCGCTCGATCGTTTCCATCGAGAAGTTCACGTCGTTGCGATAATCTTCGACCACGACCCACAGCCGCAGGATCTCGGAACCGAATTTTTCGGCGAATTCCATCGGGTCGGTGACGTTGCCTTTGGACTTCGACATCTTCTTTCCGTACTGGTCGTTCACGAATCCGTGCGTGAGCACGCGCTTAAACGGCGCTTTCTCGCGCGTCTCGACCGCGGTAAGCAGCGAAGTCTGAAACCATCCGCGGTGCTGGTCGCTACCCTCAAGATAAAGATCGGCGGGCCAGCGGGCCTTGTCCTTGTTTTTCTTCGCCGCGAGAACCGTCGCGTGGCTTACGCCCGAGTCGAACCACACGTCGAGGATGTCGGTCTCCTTGCGAAGATGCTTGGGATCGATCGGGTGTCCCGCGTCGGTCTTCAGGCCCGGTTTGATGAGTCTGTCGGCGCTCCACTCGTACCAAATATTAGGCCCGTTTTTTTCGATGAGATCGGCGACGTGTTCGAAACTTTCCTGCGCGCTCACCGAGTCGCCGGTCTTTTCGTCGTAGAACACCGTGATCGGAACGCCCCACACGCGCTGGCGCGAGACGCACCAGTCCGGCCTGCTTTCGACCATGCCCAGAATGCGATTGATGCCCCACGCGGGAATCCACTCGACCTGGCCGATCTCGTGGAGCACGCGGTTGCGCAGGTTCGTGCGCTCCATTCCGATAAACCACTGAGGGGTCGCGCGAAAGAGCACCGGCTTGTTGCAGCGCCAGCAGTGCGGATACGTGTGCTGCATCTCGGATAGGTTCACGAGGTTTCCGGATTCGAGCAGGCTTTCGATAATGGGCTTGTTCGCCTCGAAAACACGCATGCCCTGCCACTCCGGAACGTCGGCCGTGAATTTTCCGTGCGCGTCCACGGGCGCGACGGCGTCAAGACCGTACGCGAGGCCGGCTTTGTAATCCTCGATGCCGTGGCCCGGCGCCGTGTGAACGGCGCCGGTTCCGGCGTCGAGCGTTACGTGCTCGCCCAAGATCACGAGCGAAGGCCGGTTCATGAACGGATGAAGCGTTTCGAGGCGTTCGAGTTTCACGGCGGCGATCGTGCCGGTTCTTTCCGCCGAGAGATTCGTCTCGGAGAGGAATTTTTCGCGAAGCCCTTCGGCGACGATCAAAATCTCGGAGCCCGTGTCGAGCGCGGCATAGTCGAATTCGGGATGCAGAGCGATCGCGAGGTTCGCGGGGAGCGTCCACGGAGTCGTCGTCCAAATGACGAGCGCCACGGGTTTTCCGCGACTGAGCGCCTTGAGTTCCGGAGTTTTTTCGACCGACTCGTTGTCAAAATAAAACTTCACGTGAATCGAGGGGCTGCGATGGTCATGGTACTCGATCTCGGCGTCGGCGAGCGCTGTCGCGCAGAACGCGCACCAGTAGACGGGCTTGTTGCCTTTGTAGAGGTTTCCGGTTTTCGAGATGCGGCCGAGCTCGCGCACGATGCCCGCGACGTACTCGTCGCTCATCGTGAGATAGGGGTGATCCCAATCCGCGAAACATCCAAGCCGCTTGAACTGATCGCGTTGCCGATCGATCCAACCCTTCGCGAAATCGCGGCAGAGCTTGCGGATCTCGACCTTGCCGAGCTGGTTCTTATCGACCTTCTGTTCGCGCAGCTGTTTTTCGACGCCAAGCTCGATTGGAAGGCCGTGGCAATCCCATCCCGGAATGAATTCGGCGTGCAGGCCGCTCGTGTTTTTGTACTTGATGACGATGTCTTTCAAAATTTTGTTGAGCGCGTGGCCGAGATGGATGTTTCCGTTGGCGTAAGGAGGCCCGTCGTGCAGCACGAACATCGGGTTTGAGCGGCGCTTTTCGACCATGCGGCGGTACGCGCGGCTTTCATCCCACTTGCGGATCTGTTCCGGCTCGCGTTGCGGGAGACTCGCCTTCATGGGGAAATCGGTTTTCGGGAGGTTCAGCGTCGACTTGTAATCCATGGGAATTACCGGATCATAGCGTTTTTCGTGGAGAATGAGAAGCGCATCGAGAGCGGCGAAAACGCGCTGGAAGAGAGCGCTTCAGCTCCGCATTGTTGTATTCTACCGTCAAATCAGGTGTAATGGTTAGGGTAATGGCCTCATATTTGAGACGCAAAGAGGCGCTCCGAGCCGCGATCTACGCTTTCGTCGCCGGCTCGCATTGCGTGACCGAGGAAGTCGAGAAAATGCACGCGCTCGTCTACGGGGGCCTCGCTTCCGACAGCGAAGAGTCGCGGAGCGCCCGCATCGAGATGCTCACGCAGAACTTCGAGCGGTTTTTGAACTCGCCCGACGTCGCGGATCTCTTCGTGGGAATTCTCAACGAAGAAGATCTCTATCCCTTCGGGACGGGATGGAAGGCCGGCGCGCTGGGCTCGCTTCTATCGAAGCTTGTCGCGCCGCCGCTTTCGTTCGCGATCGCGGGACGCGCGTCCGATCCGACCGACGCGGAGATCTTCACGGATGCCGATGGATTCGAGTTTTCGCTCGAACCCGCGGCGGAGCGCCCGAGTTTGAAATTCCGTTTCCGAAAGGGCTACAAAAAGCTGCTCAATGAGCTTCCTGAAACGCTTGCGTGCGCGAAAACCAAGCCCGCTTCGATCGACCACTGGCTGGTCGCGGTGATCAACACGTCTTTTCACGCCGGAATGAACGTCGCGGCGCAGGTCGCTGAGAATGCCAAGGCATACTACCCGGCGATCCTCGAGATCGAAAACGAGGAAGAGCCGTGGAACCGGTATCCGCAGATTTTGATGGCGCTCAACCGGCAGCTTCGCCGCGAAACGCGCAAGAAGACCGGATTGATTTCCGATCTCGACCTCTGAGGGAGGATATGCGCGCGATGATTTCCAGGTTTTGCGCTCTCACCGGCTGGATCGCATTGTCCGGATCGCTCGCGGCGAGCGCCCTGCTCGCGCCCGCGCGCGCGGCGGAGCACGACGTCCCGTACCTCTTCGAAATCGACATGGGGCCTCTTAAAATCGGCGAGGAGCGATTTCCAGTGGATTTTCGCGATTTTCCCGTTCAAGTCGTGAGTTCCGTGCCGGGCGCCGCGCTGTCGCTTGAAGCCGAATGGGTTCCGGGGTCGTTGGAGTGGTTTCGCAACCCGCAGAATCTGCAGTTTCCGCGCGCGCGAATGAAGGCGCGCTCCACGCTTGCCGCCGGCCGCGTGAGCCTTCGCTACATGGACAAGGTTCTCTCGATGCAGGAAGCGGGGAGCGGCTCGGAAATCGAGTTTTTCGTGTCGCTCATTCAGCCTGGCGACGTGAGTGTTGTTGTCGACGGAAAACCCGCCGGGACCATCGTCACGACGATCAAGCCGCGGCCCGACGGAACACGCCGGATCGTCGTCGATTATTCCTGCGCGCCGTATCTCGTCGAGCTGAGCGGCATCGGAGACGAGTTCGCCACGGCGACGTGCCGGCTCTGGCGAATGGGCGAGGTCGGAGAAGAGATTCCCATGCTCGAGGTCTACTGGTTCGTGGCGGGGGCGCGGCTGCCCGACGGCACCCGTCCTCCGTTCATCGCTTCGTTTCGCGCGACGGGACGGTCGCGCATGACGCTCCTTGACCGCGAGGGGCGGCCGCGCGCGGTGGAAATTTCCGCATCGCTTCCGCCGAGGCTTCCTCGGCTTCGTTTCGCGGGGGGGCTTGGCCCGTACAATTTCGTCGCGCAAAAAGACATCGGCGTCAAAAAAACCGAGTATGCGCCGTCAGTGATGCTTTATGGAAATTTCTTTCTCACCGACGAACTGTCGATTCGCGGATTCGAGGCCGCGGTTTCGCGCGACCCCTCGGCGTCGGCGTTCTTCAACAACTTCGGCGTTTATTTCGCGTACGAGCTTTTTCGCGGCTGGGACAAGCGCATGCAACTCATCGCGCTTTTGGGTTTTCAAGGTTTAACATTCGCGTATGACGGTTTGAAGGGAACGACGTTCAGCCAAGCGATCTTTCCGCAGGGCTTTGAGCTGATGTACTTTCACGCATTCGGAAAAAAAGGTTACAACCTCGGTATGGGGATGTTCATTTTGCCTTCAGTGACCAATCCCTACTCCAATCTATGGGTGCGTTACGGCAAGCGAGTTTTCGGCGAGGTGAACTACATTAGTTGGAGCCTTGGCGGAAGATTGGCCACCATGTGGGGCGTTTCGATCGGCTTTCCGCTGGCGGCGTGGTTCTGAGTACAGGGAAGAACGGGCCGCGGCAAAGACTGAAACTTCAAAGGAAGGACTTCACATCGCCCGGCACTGAACTTACACTCTCAGAGCCGAGGTTTTTTGATTGAGCCCGTCACGCCGCTTCGATTTTGATTACATTGTCGTCGGTTCCGGTTTTGGGGGCAGCGTCTCCGCCCTGCGCCTGTCCGAAAAGGGCTACAAGGTCTGCGTGCTGGAACGCGGTCGCCGCTACGGAACCGAAGACTATCCCCTCACGAACTGGAATCTGCGCAAGTACCTGTGGATGCCGCTTTTGAAGTGCTTCGGCATACAGAACATGAGTCTCTTCAGGGACATCCTGATTTTAAGCGGGTGCGGAGTCGGCGGCGGAAGTCTCGTGTATGCGAACACCCTGCTTGAGCCCGGCGACTCATTTTACAAATCGCCCCACTGGAAGGATCTGGCCGACTGGAAAGCCGAGCTGGCGCCGCATTTCGCGACCGCGAAAAAGATGCTCGGCGTGACGAGAAACCCCCGTTTCAACGAGGCCGACGAGAAGCTTCATGAGGTCGCCCGTGAGATGGGCCGCGACCAGACGTTTTCAGGCGTGGATGTGGGTGTTTTTTTCGGGAAGGCCGGCGAGGAGGGCCGGAATGTGCCTGATCCCTATTTTGAAGGCAAAGGCCCCGCGCGCGCCGGTTGCAACCTCTGCGGCGGCTGCATGGTGGGCTGCCGGTACAACGCCAAGAACACGCTCGATAAGAACTACCTGTATTTCGCCGAAAAAAACGGAGCCGAGATCCGGCCTGAGTCAAACGTCGTCGACATTCGTCCGCTTGAGGGCGGCGGCTACGAGATCCAAGTCGAGCGCTCGACGGCATGGTTTTTAAAGCAGCCTTATGCGCTTCGAGCGCGCGGCGTGGTATTGGCGGCGGGAGTTCTCGGTACGGTGAATCTGTTCTTGCGATGCCGGGATGTCACGCGCTCGCTGCCGCGGCTTTCGCCCCGGGTCGGTTTCGACGTGCGCTCGAACAGCGAGGCCCTGATCGGCGTGACCACGAAAGATCGCGGGCGCGATTTCACGCGAGGGCTTGCCATCACCTCGGGCTTCTACCCTGACGGTCACACCCACGTAGAGCCTGTACGCTACCCGAAGGGCTCCTCGTTCATGCGGCTGCTCGCGGTCCCGATGGTCGATGCCGGCAACCGGTTCACGCGGCCCCTGAAAATGCTCGCGACCTGCCTCGTACAGCCATTGAGCCTGATGTGGCTCGTATTCAATCGGCGCTGGGCGGAGAGCACCGTGATTCTTCTTGTGATGCAGACACTGGATAGCAGGATGCGCCTCAAGCTCGGGCGAAGCCTTTTCACTTTTTTTCGCCGCGGGATGGGCACTGAAGTCGATTCTGCGCAGAAAGTGCCTTCCTTCATACCGATCGGTCACATGGTGGCACGAAGCCTCGCCAAGAAAGTGAACGGAATTCCCCAGAGCGCGGTCAACGAGGTGCTGCTTCAGATTCCCACCACCGCCCATATCCTGGGCGGATGCGTGATCGGCGCGGACCAGGGCCGCGGCGTGATCGACTCCGGCCACGAAGTCTTCGGCTACAAGAACATGTACGTCTGCGACGGCTCCGTGATTCCGGCCAACCTTGGCGTGAACCCAAGCCTTACGATCACCGCGATGACCGAGCGGTGCATGCGGAAGATCCGCTAGTTCCAGAAGTCGCGTGCGCGGAAGGACGCCCCGGATACCCTCTTAATACTAAGGAAGCACTATTTTGAAGTATTTTCCGAGCTGATGCTGGACGTTTTTCACCTTGAGGTTCGTGCCCGTCATCTCACCGAAGCCGCAACCGCCGAGCGCAGTGCCGCTGAAACAGACCATGTCTTCAAACAGCTCATTGTCCTTAAACGTAAACCGCACGCCGTGGCCGTCGCTGTCATCATCGCGATATTCTTTTGCGTCGGCAATCTCAAGCTCGATTCCAGCATCGCTTGAAAGGATGACCTGCTGGTCGTCTGACGTCGCCTTGTACTTCACGAAAAACCGGCAGCGCGTGTAATAATCGAGCGTGAAAAAATCAAAGCCGCTCTGGAATTCCCCTTTGGAGAACCACAGCTCGTATTTTCCGGATTCAACGACGAAAATCGGGCCCGTGTATTGAAGTTTGGCTCCCGTAAGGGCCGTTGCAGGGGAGCTTCCGCTAATCTTCGTCTGCGCGTAGGAGTGAGCCGCAAAGAGGCTAAAATACAGCATGAGTACTGTAAAAACTTTAGACAATCGTCGCGAGCTCAGGCTTTTGAGTGAGCCGTGCATCATTCACCTTCACTTGCAAGATCAACTGGTTATGCAGTTGTCGTTGTTTCGTTCAAGATACGCAGTCTATATGTTCAAGACCGATGCCAACCGCCACGAACCGCGACGTGGCAGAGTGTTTCGCGAGGTTTATCCCGGCAGACCCGTGATTTTAACGAGAATCCGCTTGTCTCTTTTGCCATCGAATTCGGCGTAAAAAATCTGCTGCCAGGTTCCGAAGTCGAGCCGGCCGTTCGTGACGGGCGCAACGAGCTGGTGATGGGTGAGATACGACTTAAGGTGTGCGTCGCCATTGTCTTCACCCGTGTTGTGGTGAAGGTAAGTCTTTCCATGGGGCGCGAGATTTTCGATCCATTTCGCGATGTCGTTAAGCAATCCCGATTCCGCGTCGTTCACGTAAACGCCCGCGGTGATGTGCATCGCGCTTACGAAACAAAGTCCGTCAGTCACCTTCGAGCGCGCCAGCACTTCCTCGACTCGCTCGGTGATGTTGACGAGGGCATAGCGGCTCGGGATGCGCACGTGAAGATACTCGGTATGGTGCGTTTGCGGCGCTCGCTCGACGTGGGCGACGGTTTCAAAACGTTTAAAGCCGGGACAGTCGCGGGGATCCAAAAGCCAATCTTCTGTTTTGAGCATGGTTCAAGTATTCTAGACGGCATGGTCATTCTCGCCAAGCCCTCGGTCTCTCCCTATATGGCGCGAGCGCTCTTTGAGATCAAAGAGCCCGCCGTGCTCGCCGAATCGGGCGTGATGATTCCGATGCGCCCAGCGCTCGACATCCTGACTGCGGCGGATTTCAAAAAAGATCCCAAGCGAGCGTACCGTTCGCTCATTCTCACGAGCTCAGAGAACGCGCTAAGCGCCCTTTACCGGATGATTCCGCACGACGACCGCGTGCTCAAAGCGCGGCTGTTTAAAGACAAGGCCGTTTTCCGCGGCGCGATCGCCGAACTCTATCCTGATTTTTTCTTCGCCGAATACGACGCCTCCGAGATCGCGCGCGTGGATGTTTCCAAAATCCCATTTCCGGTCGTGCTCAAGCCCGCCACAGGCATTTCAAGCATCGGCGTTTACCGCGTCGCGAGCGCGAAAGAATGGAAAACGGCGGTGGAGTTTCTGCGCAAGGATCTCGACAGGTACGCCGGGAACTACGACGACGAGGTGGTCGAAGGCCGCAAGGTTCTTGTCGAGGAGTGGATCCGGGGCGAAGAGCTCGCGATCGACGGCTACTACAACTCCAACGCCGAGCCCGTGATTCTGAACATCCTCCAGCACATGTTCGCAAGCGACGGCGACACGTCGGATCTTATTTACTGTACGCGCCGCGCGCTCATTCGAAAATACCACAAGCCGCTCATGCGGTTTCTCGCGCGGTTTGGCGACGTCTTCGATCTCAAGCGGTTTCCGTTTCACCTCGAAGTGCGCGTGAACAAGAAGGGCGAGTTCATTCCGATCGAGCTCAATCCGCTGCGGTTTTCGGGGCTCGGCACGACCGAGATCGCCGAGTACGCGTACGCGATCAACGTCTACAAGGCGTTTTTCGGGGAACAAAAACCGGATTGGGATTTGATCCTGAAGGGCCGCGACGAATCGGTGTACACGTTCATGTGCGCCGATCTGCCCACCGACCGTTTTCGGAAAAAAGGCCTTCGCATCGACGACCGCGCGTTCCTCAGGCAGTTCGACGAGGTGCTCGATTACCGCATTCTGGACGAGCAGGAGACTTCGACGTTCGCCGTGATCTTTTTCCGAAGCGCCGATCTTGAGGAAAACCGCCGCCTGCTCAAGACGGACGTCAGAAAGTACTTAAGCCCGTGATTTCCGCGATGCTGAAGCAAACGCTGCTCCTTCGCGCCTTCGGGCTTTGGAAAATCCCGCTGATCGCGTTCGTGCGGCCGGCGGTGGTCGAGCTCAGCGACAAGAAATGCGTCATCTGAATTCCGCTCTCCCGCCGCACGAAAAACCATCTGGGTTCGATGTATTTCGGCGCGCTCTCGATCGGCGCGGACCTCGCGGTGGGACTCATCGCCGCGAACCTGATCTGGAAACGAAAAGCGCGCATGCAACTCGTGTTCAGGTCATTTCGCGCGGACTTTCTGAAACGCCCCGAATCGGACGTGTACTTCATCTGCGAAGAAGGCGCGAAAGTTCGAGCGCAGTTCGAGCGCGCGCTTAAAACCGGGGAGCGCCAGAACGAAGACCTGCGGATTCACGGCCGCGTAAAGAAAAAAAACGGCGGTTACGACACTGTCGCCGATTTTACGGTCGCGCTTTCGCTCAAAAGAGAATAAAGCTACTCGCTTTTTTCAGCGCCTTTTTCCGCGGCTTCTTTTTCGCGGGCATCGTCGTCTTCTTTCTGGGCGCTTTCGTGCGGGCAGTTTTTCTTGTGGAAGCAGCCCATCGCATGGCCGCCGTGACCGCCGTAATGATGCTTCATCATGTACGCGCGCGGAGCGCAGAAGACGACACAGGCCGTTCCCAACAGAAGAAGCGCCTGCCAGTACCTGGCCTGTTTCACCTTCGCGAATTCCGCGATCACTTTATTCCAGGTGAGCATGAGCAGCGCCGAGCCGCCCAGAAGCCAAGCGAGAAAGACGATCGTGCACGTCACCCAACAGCAGGAACCGCTTCCGTATGCGCATGTGTGTGTCATTGGGGCATCCTATAACTTGATCGGTTTTTTAGCCAGTCATGTTGCGGTAAGATATTAAGGATGAGCGGCTTCGCAAAACCCGAGTCCAACAATGCAGCGTCCGGGCACCGCCAGAGGGTCGTCGTAGCGACGCTTTCCATCGTCGCGGGGACGTTGATCTTGGCCTTGAAATTTCTGGCCTTTCGCATCAGCGGTTCCGCCGCGCTCATGTCTGATGCGATGGAGAGCGCGGTGAATGTCGTCGCGGCGGTTTTCGCGCTCTGGGCGATCGTCTTCGCGGGGCAGCCCGCCGACCGCGAGCATCCGTACGGACACGGTAAGATGGAGTTTTTTTCGGCGGCCTTCGAGGGAGGGCTGATCTCGCTCGCGGCTGTACTCATTCTCTATGAAGCGGCGCGCACTTTCATCGAAGGGCCGCATCTCACGAACCTGAGCGGCGGTCTCGCGCTCAACCTCGGCGGCGGCGCGCTCAACGGGCTTCTCGGATTTTTTCTCGTTCGTAAGGGAAAAACATTGCGCTCGAAGGCCATCGAGGCCGACGGTCATCACATCCTCTCGGATTTCTATACGACACTTGGAGTCGTGGGCGGCCTTCTTCTCGTCAAGCTCACCGGCGCGGTCTGGCTTGACCCGGTATTAGCGCTTGCCGTCGGAATTCTTCTCGCCGTTACCGGCTTTAAACTTGTCAAGCAATCTGCCGGCGCCCTGCTTGATACGCAGGATCCGACCCTCCTCCAGCGCCTGATTCAAGCCCTAAACCGCGGTCGCGTGAGCGGGATCATTTTTATCCAGCGACTGCGTGTGATGCGTTCCGGACGTCATGCGCACGTTGACGTGCAGGTGACGGTTCCGGAATTTTTCGAGGTCGGCAAAGCGCACGATCTCGTGGAGAGCTATGGCGACCGCGTGATCGGAGAGATGGATCTCGACGGAGAATTTCACGCGCACATCGAGCCGTGCCGCCAGGCTTACTGCGCGCGCTGCGAGGTCGAGCCCTGCCCGATCCGCAAAGCGGAATTTTCGCGCGCGCGTGAAATCACGCTTGAGGACGCGGCATCAGGGTATGAATGTTATTAGCGCTTCCGCTCGCCCGATCATCTACGGGAAGAGATTCACTTTGAGGCCCAATTCACGAATGCGCGCGGCAAACGCATCGAGATCTCCTGCGCTGACGGGTTGCAGGCCCGCAAGCGCCGTTTCGCGTTTGACCGTCGTGAGGTGGATTTCGACGGGACGAATCTCCGAATACGCATTCAGCAGGGCGTGAAGGTTTTCTTCGCTGAAATTCGACGTTTGCGGATGCGCTTGCGATCGCCAAAGCAGAGTTTGGATGCGCGGCTCTTTGAGCCGCTTGATGCGCGCGACGTGCTCGTGCACCGAGCCCACCCGGAACACCGGGCGATTGAGACGGCGAAAAAGCTCATCCGTGGCGCAATCGAGCTTGATCCAAGCCTCGTCGAGGAGATCGCAGGCCGCGACGACGGCGTTCTTGTCTAGTTCGGAGCCGTTACTGAGAACGTTGAGCGCCCACGTGGCACGCATCGCGTATTTGAGTTTTCTCGCTTGGCGCACGATTTCTAAAAACTCAGGATGCGCGGTAGGCTCGCTGTTGCCGGCAAACGTCACGGAGTCCGGTCGCGTTCCGGTGCCAAGGCTTTCGCGCAGGCTCGCGATGACCGCCGCGGCGGACGTGATTTCGTCTTCGCGCGGGACGTCCCGCGCGCCGAAACCGCACTGGCAATAGACGCAACCCCAGGTGCAAACTTTTTTCTCGGACGCGCCGAGATTGATCCCCAGCGAGAGGCCGTGGCGGCGGCTGTGGACGGGTCCGTAGACGGCTGGACAGGGGCCTTTAGCGGGCATCGGCGTTCCTCGTTGGAAACATCAACCGCTCAAAGCGTTCCCTTCGTTGATGCAGAGCCCGCCCCGCGCCCGCTCCGTCAAAAGCGGACTTCCATCTGCGCGTAATAGAAGAGCGGAAGTCTTGAGCCGAACTGATCGCGCAGGTATCCGCCCGGAACCAGGACTGATGCGCCGCCCGTGAGCACGACGTTTTGCGCGGCCTCGAATTTCGCCGTCAAATCCGCCTCGGTGCCGACGTCGTTCTTGGACGAACCGCCGCCGGTTCCAAGCGCTGTCGTGCCGTTGAGTTTGTAGACGGGATCCGTTTTCGAAGCGCGAAAGAACTGGTGCGCGTCGAACGAGAGCGTCCACTCTTTCGCCGGTTTTGCGGAGAAGCGCGCGACTGCGCCGACGATATTCCGGCGTCCCAAAATATCCGCGTAACCCAGCCACTTGTGCGAGGTTGGAAAGAGCTGATTGTAGTTCTTCGTGGCAAGAAATCCACCAACGCCCAGGCGCGTTTTTTTGGCGGAGTCAAACGTGTAGCCTCCCTCCGCGTCGCCTTGAAAACCGGACAGCTTTGATCCTGAGGCCGTCCCGCTCTGCCCCGTAACCTCCGCGCGATAATCAGTTGTTTCCAGAGAGGTCTTCACGCGCGCGCCTGCCGTCCAGAGCTTGAGGGGCGCCGGTCCCGTTCCCCGCCCATCGACGAGGTAGAGGACGTAAAAATCGGTCTCTTTCGCGAATTCCCCGAATTTCCAGGAATTGTAAACGCCGTGCAAATCGTAGTCGCCGTCGGAGGGAGCCGCCGTGTTGGTATCGACGAGCTTGCTCGTGAAAACATCCGTGAACCCGAGGTCGTATTTGGAGCGCGCGCGAAAGGCATCGAAGCTGCGCCCGACGTTGTTCCAGTCCAGCGCTCCGATCACGAGCTCGTCGCCGTACGATAGAACTTGGCGTCCTGCGAGCAGCTTTCCCCACGTCACGGGGCTGTAGTCGGCGTAAGCCTGATGAACGCCGAGCGCCGTGTCGTAGGTCGTTCCGCTTGTCTGTTGCGCGGCGTTCGTCGCTGCCCCGGTTCCCGGATAATTGATTTCGCCGAAACTTTTCGCGAACTGCGGCTCGAAATAAACCACGGCCTCGTCGGAAGCATGAAACGTGAACATCGGTCGCACGCGAAGCGTCGAGAAAGCGCGCGTGCCGATGTAATCCGTGCGGTCGCCGGTTTCCGCGCGGATGCGGAAGCTCCCCTTGACGTCGAGTGTCTTGGAAGTTTCTTCAGCCGCCGGCGCGGAAGAGGCGAGCAGAAATGTCGTGATTGACAGTAAGATGTGAAGACGTCGGCAAAAGGTTGCGCTTAGCATGGTTGGTTCTCCGTAATTGTTTCATATAATGCAATGTATTAATTTGATTTGGCACAAAAGCAGGCAAAAAACACTAAAAAATAACATTGCAAATTTCGAGTGAGGAAGCGGGTGACGCGTTGGGGGCGGAGATTGTCCTGGACGAGCGACGAAAATTCCGTAAGAATCATTACGAAGTGAATTAGAAACGTTCTCCTAGCCCACCACTCTAAACTTCGAAGGGCATGAGCGGTGGGCCGCGGGCAAACAGCATAGCCCGCCGGGGCCGCGAATGGAAACGACGCGGTCTCCCTCTGTTGGAAGGAGCTTCATGCAGGGTCTTGCGGACTCCCACGGGAGACGCTTTCGTTATCTTCGGCTTTCCGTCACCGACGCGTGTAATTTCAGGTGCGTCTACTGCCTGCCGAACGGCTATCGAAAACCCGCCGGCGCGCAAGCTCCGCTCGGCGTTTCGGAAATTCGCAATCTCGTTTCCGGGTTCGCCGCGATGGGTTTTTGGAAGGTGCGCCTGACCGGAGGCGAGCCCACTCTTCGCCGCGATATCGTCGAGATCGCGCACGAGATTTCATCGATTCCCGGAATTCGAAAAGTGGCGCTCACGACGAACGGTTACCGGCTGGCGCAGCTTGCCGGCCCGCTTCGCGCCGCGGGAGTGAATGCGCTGAACGTCAGTATCGACAGTCTCAATGCCGAACGATTTCGAAAGATCACGGGGCAGAACCGGCTTCATGACGTTCTTAAAGGAATCGATGCCGCGTTTTCTTCGGGCTTTTCGGCGATCAAAGTGAACGCCGTCTTGATGAAAGGCCATAACGACCTCGATCTGGATTCTTATCTTGAGTGGATCCGGCGCGCGCCCATCAGCGTGCGCTTCATCGAGCTGATGAGAACGGGCGACAATCGAAAGCTTTTCGAGGGGCGGCATCTTTCCGCCGGAACGATTCAGCTCAAGCTGCTGGCTTCGGGCTGGTCGATGAGGCATCGCTCGGAAGGGGACGGGCCCGCCGTCGAGTTTGAACATCCCGAATATGTCGGACGGATCGGATTGATCGCGCCGTATTCGCGCGATTTCTGCCGGTCCTGCAACCGGCTCCGTGTTTCGAGCCAAGGGGACTTGCGTCTTTGTCTTTTTGGAGAGGAAGGCCATCCGCTTCGGCATCTCTTGCGTTTCGAGCATCAGCGTGACGAACTGATCGCGGCCGTGCGCGAGCTGATCGGCGAGAAAGCGGCCGCGCACTATTTGCATGACGGAAAATACGGAAACACGCAAGACTTCGCCGCGATCGGCGGCTGATGTGAGGATTTCATGATTTCTTATCACGAGGCTTTGGATGTGATTCGCGGGCTTGCCGTGGGGCGTGAGCTGGCGGGCGAAGCGGTTGCTCTTGAAGAAGGCATCGGGCGCATATCGGCTTGCGACATCTCGAGCGCTGAATGTATTCCTCCTTTCGACAATTCCGCGATGGACGGTTTCGCGGTGACGGCAAGCCGCACACGAAGCGCGAGCGTAGCCGCTCCCGCGCGGTTTCGCGTGGTGGGTTGCGTGGCCGCCGGCGATCCGATTTTTCGCCATGACGGAACCCCGGATGCGGCCATCGAGATCATGACGGGCGCGGCGATGCCGGAAGGCGCGCTCGATGCCGTCGTGAAGGTCGAAGACGTCGAGATTCTGCGCGACAGCCGCGGAAAGGTTTCGGAGATTTTATTGCGCCGGCCGCTTAAGTCGCGCGAAAACGTGAGGGGCCGCGGCGAGGATTTTCGCCCGGGGCAGCGGGCTCTTGCCGCCGGCACGACGATCATGCCCGAACACGTCATGGCTCTCGCGAGTCTCGGCGTGGCGCGCATCGAGGTGCGGCGCCAGCCGCTGGTCGCCGTCGTTTCAACGGGCCGGGAACTGGTTCACCACGCCGAAGCGACGCTCGCGCCGGGGATGATCCGCAACTCCACCGCGCCTTATCTCATGACCGCGCTTTCAAGATACGGCGCGCGGGCGAAATACTACGGCGCGATTCCGGACGATCCCGGGCATTTTATCGACATTATGGCGGGCATTTTGCGGGATGCGCCCGACGTGATTCTCACGACCGGCGCGGTCTCGATGGGAAAGCACGATTTCATCGGAGCCGCGCTCGAAAAGCTCGGCGCCACGATCCGGTTTCACAAAGTCGCGATCCGTCCAGGAAAGCCCTTGCTGGTCGCGGATTGGGAAAAGCCGTTTCCTGCTGGGCCGAAAAAGAAGAGTCCAGTGGTTTTCGGTATCCCCGGAAACCCGGTATCGACCGCCGTTGGGCTGAGATTTTTCGTGGAACCCTACCTGAGAGCCGTCGCGGGTTTGCCGCCGGAAAAACCCATGCGGGCAAAAATTACGGCCGATTCGACAAAGCCCGAAGGCTTGCGCTGTTTCTTCAAGGCGCGAATGCTTGTCTCGGACCAGGGTGCCGGCGTCACGGTGCTTTCGGGCCAGCCGTCGTTCATGGTGAGCCCGATGCTGGCGGCGAACGCTTGGGCGGTCCTTCCAGAGGCTGAAAATCAGGCGCGATCCGGTACGGTCGTGGACGTCTATCCGCTTCATCCCGCTTCGAGCGGTGCTTTGCATGATTGAGGTCAGGGTGAAATTATTCGGCGCGTTTCGCAAATACGGCGATGGTCGCGAGATCGTGGTTGAATTGCGTGAACGTTCGGGATTGGGCGAGTTGAAGTCGGCGCTGGCGGAAAAGCTGCGCGCCCGGCACGCCGGTTTCAGCGACGGCGGCCTGCTTGCGAGCTCGGCTTTCGCCGGCGAGTCGGCCATCCTCTCGTCCGAGGTGAAATTCGAACGCAGCTGTTCTGTCGCGGTTCTGCCGCCGGTCTGCGGAGGATGACGATGGGGCATCACAGAGTCGCGGTTACGGGCGAACGAATCGATCTCGCCGCGATCGCCGCGGAAGTGGGTGACGCCGAACACGGGGCCCAGGTGATTTTCGCGGGCGCGGTGCGGGCCACGAATGACGGAAGGCGCGTTAAGGCGGTGTCTTACGACGTTTATTCGCCGCTTGCCGAAGCCACGTTCGGCGAAATCGCGCGCGAAGCGCAGGCGCGCTGCGAGGATCCGCTTCGGATCGTGGTGATTCACCGCCGGGGAAAGCTTGAGCTCGGGGAACTCAGCGTGGTGATCGGAGTGAGCTCCCCGCACCGTTCAGAGGCCTACGAGGCTTCGCGCTACGTGATCGAGCAGCTCAAAACAAGGGCTCCGGTCTGGAAGAAAGAGCATTATGAAGACGGCGAAACCGAATGGCTGCGCGGTCACGCGCTCTGCCGGCACGGATAAGAAAAATCGAATTCTCGGAGTGATACTGGCCGGCGGCCGCTCCAGCCGCATGGGGCGAGACAAGGCCACGCTTCCGTTCGGCGGCACCCGTCTGATCGACCGCGTGGCGACGCGGCTGCGCGCGGCTATCGAAGAAGACCGTTCAGCGACGGCGGCGGCAGCGGCGGCGGATCCCATTCTTGTCAGCGGGAGCGTGGATGGCTACGCGTGCGTTGCTGACCGCACTCCCGGTCTTGGCCCGATCGGCGGAGTTGAATCGGTGTTGCGGCACCTGGTCGCGCGAGCCGCCGGCGAAGACGCCGCCGCGGCTCTTCTCGTGGTGCCGGTCGACATGCCATCGCTGACCTCGAAAGTTTTGGGTGCGCTCATCCGCGAGTGGCGAAAATCCGGAAGCGGTTTTGACGGAGCGGCCTTTTATGGCCGCGAGCTGCCGGTGATCTTCGCCTTGTCGGCCAAGGTGCGCGACGTGGTCGAGGATCTTTGCAAACCTGCGACGCCGGCTGAGATGAGATCCGTCCGCGCGCTGCTTGGCAGGCTGACGATGCTTGCGGTCGACGCGGAAAATATTCCGAAGCGCGAATTTCTGAACGCCAACACTCCCGGCGACCTGGCGGGGTTCCACCCGTGAATCTTCGTTTTTCGCCGAAGTCAGTGCGCTTTCGCGTGCCGCAAGAAGAATTCGAACGGCTGAGGGCCGAACGCGTACTTCAAGCGTCGACGCGCCTTCCCGGCGGCGGGGCTCTCGCTTATGAAGTGCGTGTTTCCGGCGCGGAATTTCGCTTGGAGTGGAAGGAGTGCCGCATGACTCTTTACGTTCCGGAAGCCGGGTTGAATCGGATCGCGATGAGCCCTTTGAAAAAGGATTCGGGGATGGAGTTCGCGATTTCTCTCGAAGACGGGAACGTGCTTCGCGTGAGTTTCGAAATAGATCTTTTTAAGCTCCGCCGTCGCTGATTTTTTTTCTCCAATGAATAGATTTAAGCATGTGTTTATGTGATTTGGGTGCTAGGGTAACGACACGGGATATGGCCAGTCATGGAAAAGAAAACCGCTTCCGAAGAAAAATCGATGGAACCGCGGCGTAAGCCCACTTCCGGAGAATGGGTGGAGGCATCCGTCGGCGACTTTCTCGAGAGACGATCTTTTCTCGCGTTTCTGCTCGCGATCGGAGGCGCGCTGGTCGGCGGGTTGCTCTCGGTGCCCTTGATCCGCTTCGTGCTGCACCCGCTTTTGGCCCAGACGACCCAGCTCAAGTGGTCCGAAGTCGGTTCGATCGACGAGTTCAAGGACATCGTGAAACCCGTTAAGCGCGTCATCAACGTGGAGCAGCGCGACGGCTGGCGAAAGGTTGTCTCAGAGAAGGCGATCTACGTGATTCGCGCCGCGAACGGACAGATCAAGGTTCTCTCGCCGATCTGCCCCCATCTAGGCTGCCCGGTGGCCTGGAGCGGGGAGCTCAACCAGTTCAAGTGTCCCTGCCACGTGGGCGCGTTTTCGCCGGAAGGCGCGCTGATTTCAGGGCCCCCGCCGCGCGGAATGGATGACCTCGACGCAAAAGTCGAGAATGGACGACTCTTGGTTCAATACCAGTACTTCCGCTCGCTCGTTCCGAAGAAGGAGCCCATGACGTGAGCGAGCCAGAACCCCGTAACGGCAAGATCATCGAGTGGGTTGATCGGCGTACGGGCCTGAACACCATCATGAAAGTGGCCCTGAAGGAGCCGATTCCCGGTGGCGCCAGGTGGGCCTATATTTTCGGGTCGGGCCTGATCTTTACCTTCATGCTCCAGGCGATCACCGGTATCTTTCTGACTCTTTATTACAGCCCCTCGGCCGATCACGCCTACACCACGGTCTCGTACATCACGAAGGAGGTCACTTCCGGGTCGCTGATCCGCAGTATACACGCCTACGGCTCGAGCGCGATGGTGATTATCCTGATCCTCCATCTGACGCAGACGTTTCTCTTCGGTTCTTACAAGGGCAGGCGCGAGCTGCTTTGGCTTTCGGGAACGGTGCTCTTCTCGCTGATCCTCGGCATGGCGTTCACGGGATACCTCTTGCCCTGGGACCAGAACGCCTACTTCGCCACGACCGTCGGAACGAACGTCGCCGGAGAAGTTCCGATCGTGGGCGACTGGATCAAGCGCCTCATGCGCGGCGGAAACGACATGGGAACACTCACGATCTCCCGCTTTTTCTCTCTTCACGTCCTGTTCATCCCCGCGATGATCGCGATCTTCGTTTCGTTGCACGTTTACCTGTTCCGGAAGGCGGGAGCGGCCGGCCCGTACGCGGCCGATCCGGTTGAGCCGAATCTTCCCGAGGAGTCATTCTATCCGCGCCAGCTCCTGATGGACGTCGCCTTTGCCGCCGTTCTCATCGCGGTCCTCGCCGGCTTGGCTCGTTTCTCTCCGGCCGATCTCGGCCCGCGCGCGAACCCCGCGGACACGCAGTACCTCGGCCGGCCCGAGTGGTACTACCGCTCGGTGTTCCAGTGGCTGAAGTACTGGAACCCGCCGTACACGATCATCGGGGTTCTGGTGATCCCGGCGGTCGTCGGGGCCCTCTTCGTGGGGCTTCCTTTCTACGATCGCCGCAAGGAGCGCCGGCCGTGGAAAAGGCCTGTCGCGGTCTTCGTCTTTCTCTTCATTCTGGGCGGCCTGATCTACATCGGTCGAGCGAGCTACGTTGAGGATCAGAACAACCCGGGCGTGAGAGACCAGATCCTTCAGCAGGAAAAAGAGACCGAGCGGCTCATGTCGCAGCCCTTTGAGCCGGAACTCGCAGGAGTCGCCAAAGCCGCACCGGTTGCGATATCTCCCGCCGCGGAGCGGGGAAAGGCGATTTTCGAGCGGATGGCCTGCGGCGCTTGTCACGGAGAGGGCGGCACCGGAGGACTTGCGCTGAAGCTCGCCGGCATCGGCGCGCGGTTCCCGAACGAGAAGCTCACGGAGCTGCTCAGAAAGCCGACGCCGAAGATGCTGGAGGGAGGAATGAGCCCTTCGCCGCTGAAGGATCCCGAACTGAAGGATCTCGCGGAGTACCTCACGAGCCTGAAGCCCTTCTAAATCCCGTAGAGGGGTGGTAAAGCCCTCAAGAATGATCTCGAAAACAGGATTGCACGCAATCAGGGCGCTGGTCGAGCTGGCGGCGCTTCCCGAAGGTTCGTACGCCGGCGCCTCGAACATCGCGAAACAGATCGGCGCGCCCCAGAACTACCTCGGCAAGCTTCTTCAGGTCCTTTCGCGCGCCGGGGTCGTCGTTTCTCAAAAGGGCGTCGGTGGTGGCTTCCGATTGGCGAAGAAGGCCGAGGCAACCTCTCTTTACGAGGTGATTGATCCGATCGATCCGATCGAGCATGTGGTCCGTTGGAAGGGGTGTTTTCTGGGGGGGCCGAAGTGTTCTCCGAAACGCAGCTGCAAGGCCCACAAGAGTTGGACGGTGGCTCGCGAGGCCTACCTGAAGTTTCTCAAAGAAACATCCATAGCCGACCTGTCCGCGGGAAGTTGATTAACGATGCATGAAAAAATTGCGATGAACTTCGTAGCTGATGGCCAATAAAGCCAATCCCATGCCGTAGTTTCCCCAAAATGGAATTCGCGATTTTTCCGCGAATAAAAACGGCAAAAAAAACGTCAACGACAGCGGAACGCTGACGAAGATGCTTTTCGCGAAGGCGGCCGCCTTTTCCGGGTTTCGAAATTCGGTATAGAAAAAGGCGAGAGCGAGAAGGCTTGAAATCGGAAGCGCCAAAATAAACCCGGCGAGCGCTGTTTTTTTGTTCGCCAACCACGAAGTGAACGCAATGACCGCGGCGGCGATGATGACTTTTGCGGCAGTCCAGCGACCGATACCACTGGCAATCAAAAGAATCCCCTGCCGTTAGAATTTTGCAAGAGGTTCGAAAAAAAATATATTAACGGTATGGTGTAGCCTGGGATGGTTCTCAAATGGTTCTCAAATTTTTGACCACTTTGGCTCAGGGGGCGGCGGTTCTCGAAATACATCCGGCGTCTGCCCGAGGATTCTTCCGAGCTTTTCGGCCACGCCCCGGTTCAGGTCCATCCGGTTCGACAGCAAACCGTGGAGCTGATCGGCAGTCAGCCCCAGCTCGCGGGCGAGTTCCGCCTGCTTCGTGTAAAACAATCGGCGCAGCAGGCTGCCAAGGCCCGCGTTACTGATGTGCCGGCGAATCTCGGCTTCGGTTAACTGTTCTCTTGGTGTTACCATTTTCTGCACCCCCCCAATTGAATTGTACCGCCTTGCCATGTTGGTGCCATCCCTTTTGAATATGGGGAGGTCTCCGGTTGACAGACGTCCTCGAAGGCTCTCTGCTTAGAAATCATGTCAGCCTCCTACTTCGATGAAATCCGCACCCCCGACGGCACCATTCGTCCACATTACGAAGGTGTCTATAAACACTGGCAGTCGCTCCGAGCGGCAACGAAGCGGAAGCTGCATCGGGAATCCACAAAGCTCTTTGCCGGCGACTACCCGCAAGACCCGCTCCCGCGCGTTCTCACCCAAAATGAGTTTCAAACGCTCAGACGGGGAGTTGAGCAGCGGGCTGAGGCGATCAGGGCTTTCTTGTTCGACTATTACAGTCGAGGAGAACAGTGGAAAAAGATCATCCCGCCAACTGTTCTCAGGACGATTATTGAACGCAATCACTCCGAATCCGTGTTGGGAAAGCTCAGGCCGAAGACGATCGCCTTTCCCTACGGACCGGACATAATTCGCGATTCCAGCGGAAGGTGGCGAATCGTTGAAGACAGCGCCGGGATTCTCGGCGGCTTCGGCGACCTTCTCACAAGCCGAAGAATCACGGGCCGGTTAGTCCCAGGATTCCGCCCTCTATTGAAGGAGGCGAATGATCCGAAAGACTTCTTTCGGGAACTGGCGTCCTATTTCCAAGAGAAAGCCGGCAAAGCTGACGGGATCGCGCTTCTTCATCTGCGCGCATTCGACACGGAACCCGATCATGAGACACAGCGCCTTGCCCGAATCTTCTCATCGCTTGGGATCGAGGTCTCGACTACGGCAGGCAGGACGAAACAGCTCTCGATTGAAGACGACGGGATATATCTGAAAACCTCTGGACGAAAAGAGCGGGTCCGCTATTTGGTCGTTCGCTCGGGGCCGGAACAGCTCGATCTGCGAACAATCACGATAGATATAAAAGACCTCGACTCAGGGAGAAATTTTGGAAACACCAGAACCTGGCAGGGGATTCTTTCGGCGTTGAAGGACGGGTCGATCAAGAGCGCTCTTTTGAAGGGCCATGCGTTGACGAATTTCAGTCCAGGCGTTCATTTCGTGAATGACAAGATGTTTGGCCGATTCGTGGATTCGATGATCGGACATTTTCTCGGGCAGACACCGATCCTGGAAAGCATCCCCTCGCAGCCGCTGGCTGTTAGGAACAAAAAAGGGCGTTGGGGTCTGGACCGGGCTGCCATGAGAAACGTGATCCGCCGCAAGGACCAGTTTGTCGTCAAACGCGTGGATGAAGACGGCGGCTCGGGAGTGTGGATCGGCCCCAAGCTTACTCGGCGCGGATTCAATAAGGCGATGGATGTCGTTCGAGCTGAACCGGAAAGATATATTTGTCAAAGATTCGAGCATCTTTCAGTTCTCGAAGACCGAATCGTTGATCTTCGGATTCACTCCCATGTTGATATGGAATGGATCATCGTCAGCAACAGCCCGTGGGGCCGCGCTAACTGGATCGATCACAATGGGAAGGTCAATCTCGGGTCTCAGGGTTTTACTTCGCCGGTGCTGGTAGTGGAAGACGGGACGACCTCCCACGAACCACCCCGAAACAACTCGCCGCGCTAGGCAAAATCCCAAGGCCGCCATCACTTGTCTATTTAAATCGGATATCGTTTTGGTATGTTCTCGCAATGACGCTGGCTTCAGCTAAGTACGCGCCACTTGTGAGAGAGGCAGTTGCTCATTACTGGAAAACACTCGCACGCCAATCGGCTAAGCAGAAGGCTGGCGACGCTGATCGCGGTGGGCGCGCCGCCGTAACTGGCGGAAAGCAAATGGATGGTTTCTGTCGCGTTGTAAAAACGGTATTGGCCGACTCGGGACTGCAGGATGCCGATATCTTCTTAAACAAGAAGCTGGAGCTGCCTGGCTATTTTCGACCTACGAAGAGCTGGGATCTTCTGGTGGTATCTCGGGGCCGACTTGTGGCAGCGATGGAGTTTAAATCCCAAGCTGCTCCATCTTTTGGAAAGAACTTCAATAACAGGACCGAAGAAGCTATCGGCAACGCCACCGACCTGTGGACCGCATGTCGTGAAGGCGCCTTTGGGAAAGACAGCCTGCGCCCTTGGCTAGGCTGGGTAATGCTTCTGGAGGAATGCCCAGAATCTACTTCACCCGTGGGAGTGGCCGAACCGCATTTTAAGGTCTTCCCTGAGTTCCGCGATACTTCTTACGCTAAACGATACGAGATTCTCCTGCAAAAACTCATTAGGGAACGTCTTTATGATAGCGCTGCCTTTTTGATTGCGACCAAGGTGGGGGGGCCGAAAGGGGAGTTCACCGAACCGTCGAACGATCTTACGATGAAGGCGTTTCTCGCCGGACTTGCGGGTCATGTTGGCGTGCATGTTGCGAGCAGATGACATCATGAGTACACAAATTGAACTGTTGCCAATCCGTTTTCCCAAGGAAGCCTATCAATTCGGCCAGCGCTCCGATGGTGAAATTCACGGCGTAGTGCTGACAAAGCCCCATATTGTCGAACTGATCCTGGACCTTGCCGGATACAAAGCTGACAACGATCTCATGTCCCTGCGGCTCCTGGAGCCGTCCTGCGGGCATGGCGCGTTTCTCGTGCCGGCAGTTAAGCGTCTGCTTCAGGCGTTTAGGCATTCTGATGGGAAACTTTCCGATCTAAAGAGCGCGGTTACTGCTTTCGACATCGACCCCGAGCACGTTGCCAAGACCAAGCAGACTTTAATCGACCTGGTTGGTTCCTGTGGCTACAGCGCCAAGGAATCGGCAGCTCTCGTCAATGGATGGGTCTTTGAGGGCGACTTTTTACTGGCCGACCTTCCCGCTCACTTTGATGTTGTAGTAGGAAACCCGCCGTATATTCGAATCGAGCAGATTTCTCCGCAACTTCAGGCCGAGTACCGCCGGCGTTATTCTTCTCTTTTTGACCGAGCGGACCTTTATGTCGCGTTCATTGAAAAGAGTCTTTCGTTGCTCGCTCCGGAAGGAACGCTCTCTTTCATTTGTGCCGACCGATGGATTCTCAATCGCTATGGCGCGCCCCTTCGCGAGAAACTTTCAAATGGATTTCGCGTTCAGACCTACATCGACCTTCATACTGCCTCGCCGTTTGATTCCGAGGTCATCGCGTATCCGTCGATCTTTGTGATTAGTCCAGGTCAAACCGAGAATGTGAATGTCTTCAGCCTGAAGACCGCCGCTCCTAAAGAGTGCGAAGCCGTGCACCGGGCTTTGTCAGGGCGTCCGGTTTCTGATGATGCGGTTGCCTTCGCCGCCTATGATAAATGGTTCGTGGGTGATGAGCCGTGGACGCTCTCATCGCCGGAACAATTGGCGGCGCTCCGCGATCTCGAAAGCCGGTTTCAACCTATTGAGGCCGACGGAAATACCCAGGTGCGAATCGGTGTCGCTACAGGTTGCGATAAGCTCTACATCGTCGACAATGATCTGCCGGTCGAGAAGAACCGGCTTCTTCCCCTGGTCATGCGTGCTGATCTCGACCAAGGAAAAATTCGAGATTCCGGCAAGTGCGTCATCAATACGTTTGAACAATCAGGCGGGGTCGTTGATTTGGCGAAGTATCCGAAGCTCCGAAAATATTTCGATGAGCACGCCGACGAGATCCGCCGGCGCCATGTAGCCAAGAAAAACGAGAGCGGATGGTTTCGGACGATCGACCGCGTGTATCCCGAACTGGTGGACGAACCCAAGCTTCTAATTCCCGACATCGCCGGATCGAACGAAGTCACGTTTGATTCCGGTAAGTATTTTCCTCACCACAACCTGTATTTCGTCATCTCGAAGAATTGGGACTTGGAAGTGCTTGGCGGCCTGTTGAGTTCCCGCGTCGCCCTGTTCTTCGTCTGGTCCTACGCCGTAAAGATGCGCGGCGGATATCTCCGGTTTCAGGCGCAATACCTGCGGCGAATTCGTGTTCCGCGTCCCGGCGATCTATCGAAAGATTTACCGAGCAAGATCAAGACGGCTTTCCGCAAGCGTGACTTCAAGGCGCTCGATCGTCTCGCGCTTCAGGCGTACAGGCTGAAGACGCTGCCTGATTTTGATTTTGTGGATACAAGAGCGTAACGTAATCTGCTTTTTTTTCGTCTCCTAAAGAACTACGGGCGCGGTTCTGTCAGGAGCCGATCAGTTAGGTATCAAACCCACTATTCTGTCGTTTCGCTTTCCGTAGCAAGTAGCGCGGATTCCGTGGCGGCTGGTGCGTTTCTATATCCCTTCATCAATGTTGCCTCGTCGAGAACCGGTGCGTTTCGGCAGCGTTCCCTAGCATCCCTCGCCGTGACATCGATCTCATCAAAACGGCCAACAAGCTTGCGGAGGTTCGCGTAAGCACCTATGTCGATCATATAGGCGTGATAAGTCCCCGGTTGGGTTTTATGGGTTAACGCCGAACCAACGGAGTGAATAATTCGATAATCGAGAAGACGATTCAATAAATCCCTTACCCCATTTTGGGATTGTAAGACCGTATCGGAAACAAGAAACACGTTTGCTTTTTTTGTACTACAAAATCCCCGAATGGCGTAAATCCCTCGCAAAAGGGCGTCTTGCTCTTGCGGTTCTGAGTCGGCCTTCAATTCTTCGATTCTACGTTGAAAGACGGCAAGACTGAGTAAACGCACGTCATCCTTTCCAATGCCCTCTGTTGGCTGTTTTCGAGATAAGACATCAAGCAAAAGAGAGAGAAAATCCCGTGGCACACCCCCGGCTGCCAAAACCAACCTAGAAAACCCGCCGCCGACAAAAAGACCATCGGTTTCCTCTTTTGTCATCGCCGCCTTATTGGCGTAAAGC
The DNA here is from genome assembly GCA_016186905.1 of Deltaproteobacteria bacterium. Lineage (GTDB taxonomy): Bacteria > Bdellovibrionota > UBA1018 > UBA1018 > UBA923 > JACPKS01. The sequence continues at coordinate 3,277 of JACPKS010000052.1, read as the reverse complement.
GACAAAATTTGCCAGAGCTGATCTGACGTTTTCTGAAATTCGGCCAACGTGAAGTCAATATTTATCGGCTGATAGTCATGCCTCTCTTGTGCACCGGTCGGTTGAGAACCTCGATCTGCGTACAAAACGCTCGCATGGCGCAATGTGGCAATTTTGAAATATATGGAGACGTCCTTACAGAGCCTGTGAATATAATCCGCGACGTGGGGCTGCATGGTTCTGGGAAGGTGGTAGAAGTCATCGACTTCAACGAACAGAGTTTTTACGTCGCTCGAAAGTTCAAAAAATTCCCTTATCTGTTCTTTCAGTTTTGGCAATAATAGGTTCAGCTTCTGTATCTTGCTGTCGAGCCGTTGGTATTCATGCTCAATGGCGTTTTTCTGTGCGGCCACTTCTGAGGCTCCGAGCTTGATTCCCTCGACAGCCACGCCACCCGAAACTTTCGACTTTATTTCTGATGTAGAAACCTCTTTAACCGAAGTGGTTTGAGCGTCCGGTTTTTCTTTTAGGGTTACCAGGTTTTTTCTAATCTCGGTTATTAGTTGCCGAGAACGATGTTTCTTACCGAACCATCCGGTAAGATTTCGCTCAAGCTCGTCGAAGACCTGATCGAGAATTTCGATTAAAACATTCGGGAACGAATGCTGCTTGTAATCTTCACAGTTGATGTAGATGATTCGGGCCTGTTTCGTGGCGGCTTTTTCAACAGCCTGCAAGAGCAGCGTTTTTCCACATCCACGCCGACCAAACACTACGTGATTCTGGCGAGCACCAATGTCAGCGAGGGAACTCGAAACATCGACATATTCAACAGACTCGGGACCACCTCGTTGCACCCGAAGGCCCTCTTGGATTACTCGGCGAAGCTCCTGTCTCTTGTCAATTCCAGCCATTTCGTTCCTTCCAGTCTTCCCGTGGTTTGCAGTAAAAAGTGTGATCAGGGATTTTGATTGCCTGAGCATAAGTGAAGTAATTAAGCAATTCAATCATGAGCCTTTGCCGCGAAGGTCTTTCGCGAGTGGTTGATGAAGTCCGGGGTTCGCTCAGGGCTTTTGTTTCACTACAAAGGCGAGATCGTCACCTATCGGCAGATCATCCACCGCTACGACCAAGCCCTTGCCAAGATCGGGTCGCCGTTTACCGGAACCCATCTGATCCGTCATGCGTCGCTCTCGGAACACTACGACACCTGCAAGGACATCCTAGCTACCGCAAAGGTGGCAGGCCATAGCGATCTCAGGGCCACCGAACGATATGCCAAGGCCCGCGATGAGCGGGTCATCGAAACACAGCGGCAAATGGACGAGAAATTGAGAAATGTCCTACCGATTTCGGGGTGATGGTTCTCAATGGTTCTCAAATCAGCAAAAACAGCCACGGTAAAAACAAAAAGCCCCCGAAACTCTTACGAATTTCGAGGGCTCTGCTTTTAATTGGCTCAGGAGGAGGGGGTTTTTTCGATCCTTTCCCAGCCACCCGATAAGAAAAATGAATTCTTAGATTTCGCCGTCTTGCAAGCCGAACGAACGATACATTCAGATACCTCGCGCTTCACTGGCGCACAATCACACGGCCAAAACACGGCCAAAATCGATCCGCCGATTTCGCGGAAAAGCAGTAATCGAACAGGGGGTATCTATGCCGTCATTTTCTGAAGCCATCAGAGTCGTCGTCACCTTCATTATACTGTCCACCGCGTCGGGCCACGGCGATTGGGTGTTGAAGGCCATCGCCGAAGCGCGACGGGTGGCTATCCCGGATCGAACTTACTCGCCGGAGATATCCACTTGACGCGTGCTCTAAATATGACCCAAGTCGCTACAGGTAAGCTGGTCTTTCTTGACCCTTGAGCTCATTTGTGTTATTAACTGTTAATAACGGAGGGTGTTGTTATGCGTACCGCCAAAGTGATTTCAATTTCGCTGCCGCCTGAGATGGAAAAAGAAATACAGGAGATCGCGCGCGATGAGCGCCGGACGATATCCGAGCTGTTCCGCGAGGCGATCCGCCAATATGCGACCCAAAAAGTTCTTCAATCGGCGAGGAAAGCGGGAAGAAGTTACATGCGTAAGGCCGGCATGAGGCCTGCGAATATTACCCGAATGATCAAGGATGACCGACGCAGGCGGAAATAGACCAAGATGCTGAAGGTCTGTCTGGACAGCAATGTTCTTGTCAGTGGGATCGTGTATGGCGGCTTACCCGGGGTCATCGTCGACTTGGTGTTTGCCAAGGACCTCAGGCTTGTGACCTCGGAATTTATTCTGGACGAGGTGGAGCGTAACGCGATGAGATGCGGTCAGGACCGCTGGTCGATTCGCTTTCTTCGCCATCGGTTGGAAGAGCTAGCCGAATTCACGAACCCCAAGGGGCACATCAAAGTCAGGGGTGTGGACCCTGGAGACGCGATGGTCTTGGAAACTGCCTGGCTTGCCAAAGCGAGATACTTGATCACCGGCGACCAAGACCTCCTCCGGCTGAAGCATTTCAAATACACGCGAATCATCGAGCCCAAACACCTGCTCGAGCTGTTAAACAGAAAGTAGCGTTAGTGAAGGATGAAATTAAACAGAACAGACGGGATACATTGAAATATTTCCGGATCCGCCGCGCAACTGCATTTACGGCATTTGCTGTAATCCAGCTATTCGTCCTCTTCCCGAGACCCACATGGGCAAAGAATCGCGTATTGCACTTCGAGCCGGAGACAGTCGAACTCACTGGAACCATTGAACAGCAGACCTTTCCAGGGCGGCCAGGGTATGAAAGCATAAAGAATGGCGATGAAATTGAGCGCGGCTGGTATTTACGGCTAATTGCACCTATTGATGTTGAAGTGTCGAAGAAGGACAGTGACCCCAATTCCATGACGGAAAGAGATGTCAAAGTTCTCCATTTAACTTGGGATTCAAATAGTGCAGGCGCCATTATCGGGAACTCCGTTGGGAAAAGAGTGATCCTCGACGGGCATCTGTTTCATGCCTTGACCGCGCATCACCATTCGAGAGTCGTCATGTGGGTCAATACAGCGAAGCCGGATAGCAAATGAGATTTGTTTCTGCGCGTAAAGATGGTTCCTCTTCGTTTTACGGAACCAATCGGAACTTTGGCAGCATCGCGTGAGGAAAAAACACCCGTCTCCCCCGTCCGAATCGGACGGGGGAGAGAGGCGTAAGCGTTTGTTTTGCTTTGATTTAGATTGGCTCAGGAGGAGGGACTCGAACCCCCGACCCGGTGATTAACAGTCACCTGCTCTACCGACTGAGCTACTCCTGAA
>JACPKS010000051.1 GCA_016186905.1 Deltaproteobacteria bacterium | reverse complement strand
GACCTCAAGAAAGGCGCGATCGCCGAGATCACCGGGCCGCCCGCCGCGCCGCTGCTGTTCGGATTGGTCCAGAAACCGTAAAAGGTGCCGACCTACTTTTCGTGGTGTGATGCGCCGTGAAAGTGGCAGCCTATTTTTTATGGCGCATCACACCACGAAAAGTAGGTCGGCACCTTTTACGGTTTCTGGACCAATCCGAACAGCAGCGGCGCGGCGGGCGGCCCGGTGATCTCGGCGATCGCGCCTTTCTTGAGGTCCACGCGGGCCCCAGTCATCCGAAAAACGCAACACGGGATCCAGTCGCCGTGAGAGCACACAATCGTCACCTGCGGGGCTTCGTGAATCCACCATTCGACGAATTCTTCCACGCGCGCCTCAAGGCGCGAGCCCTCATCGAGAAGATTCATGGTTTCGACCTGTGTTTTCAGCTCTTGCGCGAGAGGCGCTACCGTTTCGATGCAACGGCGCTTCGGACTCGAGAGCACCGCGATCGAGGCATCGCTGAAATCTTCTTCAAGACGGTTTTTGACGTGAGCGGCGGCGCGCTCGGCCTGGCGCTGGCCCCTTTCGCTCAGACCATTGTCGTCGCCTTGATTCTTATCCCGATGCGCATGCCGAACGAGAATCAGCGTCTTTGCCATCGTCGGCCTCCTTTCCCGCGATGGAGTTACCGCCGGCGGTCCCCGCGGAGAATTCCCGTTCCGCAAGCGGCGTCCCTTCGTACGCGCGCGCGGCGAGCTGCTCGAGAAAAAACTGCGATCGGATCTTGGGTTGTCTTCCGTACGCGACTCGTTTTTTCCACGTTCCCTGCGGGGTAAGTTCGCGCGCCTTGACGGTGTCGCCGAGGTAAGCCGGAATCACGACCTGCTCGAGATAACGATAGATCGTCGGGTCGAGCACTGGAAATGCGAGCTCCAGGCGCGAGAAAAAATTGCGCGGCATCCAGTCGGCGCTCGAAAGGTACATGCTGCGCGCGTTCTCGAAGTAATAAATGCGGCTGTGCTCGAGAAAACGGTCGACCACGCTCACGACCCTGATTTTCTCGCTTAACCCCTTTACTCCTGGCACGAGCGAGCAGGCGCCGCGCACGATGAGATCGACTTGCACGCCGGCGTTGGATGCCTCGTAAAGACGCTCGATCACGCCTTCGTCGACCAGCGCATTCACCTTCGCGACGACGCGGGCGTGTTTTCCGGAGCGGGCGGCTTCGATCTCGTGACCGATGAGCCCGGCGATCGTGCGATGAAGCTTCGCGGGCGCTGGAAGGAGGTGTTTGAAGGCCGCCGGGACTTCGCCTTCCCATGCCTTGTCGAAGAAAAGCCGCGCGTCGGCCCCGATCTCCGGATTCGCGGTGATGACCGCGAGGTCGGTATACTGGCGGGCGGTGCTGGCGTTGTAATTTCCCGTCGAAAGATGGGTGTAGAGCGCCTGGGCCTCTCCCTCTTTTCTCGTAACCAGGGCGACCTTGGCGTGGAGCTTCAGCTTTCCGAACCCGAACGCGACCTCGACGCCGGCCCTGCGAAGCTCGTCGGCCAACGCCAGGTTATTGAGCTCGTCGAAACGCGCGCGCAGCTCGATGATCACCCGAACTTTCTTCTTCGCGGCCGCCGACTTCAGGAGCCCGATCACCGGAGAGAGCGTATCCATGCGGTAAATCGTCTGCTCGATCTTCAGGACGTCCGGGTCTTCGCATGCGGCGCGGATCCATTCCACGTACGCGTCGAACGCGTCGTACGGATGATGCAAAAGAAGATCATGTTGTTTGAGCTGCGCGAAAAGAGTCTTCCGGTCTTGGAACGGCAACGGAAGAACCGGACGAAGCGCGGGATACGCCAGCGCCGCGTTCGCGCGAAATTCCTCGGGCAGCTGATTCACCGCCGACCAAAGCCCGCTCAGGCACATCGTTCCCGGCGCTTGAATGACGGCATCCTGCTTAAGGCGGAGAGCATTCATGCATTGGCCGAGATAACCTTCGCGAAAATCCCCGCGGTACTGCAGCCGCACGGGCCTTCCGCGGTCGCGCGTCTTCACGCCCGAGCGCACGATATCGGGCACGCTCTCGCTGTCTTCTTCCTCGAGGTCGAGCGTGAAATCCCCGTCGCGCGTGACGCGAACCAGAGCCGGAGAAACACCGAACCGAAACGTCGGGCCAAGATACGCCAGCAGAAGTTCATCCAAGAAAAAGATGCACGGCGCGCCGGCGTTTTCATGGCGCGCGGCGAACGTCGTCGGAATCGACTTTGGAATGCGTATCCAGACGTTGTTTTTGAAAATCGCGCCGAGCTGCAGGTTATCGAGCTGCGTGACGGCTGCCGGCGAAAACACTTCGGGCGGACCGAGCCTTGGAAGCACCTGCGAGAGAAACACCTCCTCGCAGATCCGCTGATGGGCTTCGTCGCTCGCGGAGTGCCGGACAAGGTGAACGCCCGCGGCGTGGAGCTCCTCGGATAAAACATCCAGAGCTTCGACTTGCTTGGCTCCGAAATTCGCGACGCTTTCAAGGATCGATGCGCGGATTTTGCACAAGCGGCGGATGCGGTTTTTGTCTTCCGCGCGCAATAACGCGGCAATCGATCTCGAAAGCGAGGAGATGCGGATCATGAAGAACTCGTCGATATTAGAGGCTGTAATCGAGAGAAATTTAGCCCGCTCGAGCATGGGGTTTGTCGAGTGGCTGGCTTCGGCCAGAACCCGGTCATTAAACTGCAGCCAGCTCACGTCGCGGTGGATCAGAGGCGTATTCGGTTCGATGAGGAGCGACTTCAACGTCGGCAAAAACTTCGCCTGAAGCATATAAGAGTGGTTCGGAGTCTACAGATTCCGGCCTGGCAAGGCAACTGCCCCATTAAAATGCGCCGCGCATTAAGCCGGTGGGATTAAAGGAAATCATAAAAAATTCCGAAAAGAACAGAGCATGAAGACGTTTCCTCGCCCTTTACACACCTTTTTACTATGGCTCCTCTTCGCCGCCATTGCGGTGTGGGCGCGTCCGTCATGGGCGATCAACGCCTCTGACCCCGATCCTGCGCACGTTTACGCCTCGGTCGCGATTCCAGGCGCCGAATATTCTTACGAAGTTTTCGGTTCCGCGGCGACGAGCGAAGCCGAACTCGATTTATTGGTGAAGTTCTACGCGGTCGAGCTCGCCGAAGCGAAAAAACTGAATCCGGCGCTCGCCGCGTTCGTGCGCGTCATCGAGTCGGGGTCGCGGTTAAGGCAGCCGCAGGGAGATTCGGGGAACTCGAATTTCGAAAAGGATCTCAAAAAAATCGCGCGCCGGGTCGCTGGAGCCAAGGTTTCGGTACGCTTCGAAAAGCTCGATTCCGCGACCGAAAAATCGCTTACGGAGCGTTTCCGCGATTGGTTCAACCGCCATTACCGCATTTCGTTCACTCTGATCCGCGGCGCGATCAACGGCACCGTCACGACGTGGAGCCTGATGATCGCCAGGAACGTGCCGTTTGAAATCGCGATTCCCATCGGACTGATCACCGGTTCGGTCTCAGGAACGACCCAGTACTTCAACAAGAACCTGCAGGGTTGGCTCACCAAAGGGTCCATCACGGCGAAACTCCTCGGCGCGAGAGAGCGGCTTGCGACAAGGGTCGGCGGAAAGATCGAGGAAGTCGCCCGCTGGACGCTGGTCGAGATCGGATTCGTCGGAATCATTAAAACCCTGATGGTCCTATTTGGCGCGGAGCCCGACGCGGGATTGATTCAAGGCGCTACCGACGCCATCGCGACCGCGCTGTATTCCATCGCCGCCCAGGGGTTCTGGGACATCGGCATCGCCTCGGAAACGCGTCAAGCGATTGAGAAGAATCCAGGCAACAGAGGCAAGATCCAGTTCCGCAGCGATACCGCGGTTCTGATCGTTTCGGCTCTCTCGGTCGCTGGCGCGGTGGCCAAGCTCTGCCAAGTGCCGATCGCGGACGCGGCGCTGCTGACCCTCGGCGGAGCCGGCGTGCTCAATTACGCGCGCGTGCTGCTGAAGGGGAAGATGAATCGCGTGGGAATTTATCTCACGGGTTTCAAGGATTACTGCGCGAGGGCGCTGCGCGGACGTTTCTAGCGGCACGCGCCGCAAGCAAGATTCAGCCCTTCAAATGCCAGGCCTTGAGCTGGAGAAAAGTCTCAATACCGTACGTGGAGAGCGTTGAGCCGATTCCGGAGTGCCCGCGGCCCGACCACGGAAGCCTCGGGCTCACGCGATCGCAACAATTCCAGTAAACCGTTCCGGCGTTGGCCTGCGCGAGAACCTTTCGCGCGCGGGCGCGGTCTTTCGTGTACACCGCGGCCGTCAATCCGTAGGCGGTATCGTTCATCAGCGACACCGCCTCCTCGTCGGATTTCACTTTTTGAATTCCGATGATCGGACCGAAACTTTCTTCGCGCATGAGCTCCATTGAATGATCGGCGTCGGCGAAGACCGTCGGCCGGTAGAAGTAGCCTTTTCGCGCCGCCCTCTCGCCGCCGGTCAGAAGCCTTCCGCCGCGTTTCTTCGCGTCGGCGACCTGCCGGTCGAGCACCTCGATCTGAAGCGGGCGGGTGAGCGCTCCGATGTACGTTTTCTGATCGGCGGGATCGCCGATCGTGAACCCTTCCACGGTTTTCGCGAACGCATCGACAAAACGATCGTGGATTTTTTCGTGGACGTAAATGCGCTCTACCGAACAGCAGCTCTGGCCCGTGTTGTAAAACGCGCCGTCGGCGGTCGCTTCGGCGGCTGCCTGCACATCGACGTCGTTGCAGACGTAAACCGGGTCTTTTCCGCCGAGCTCCAGCTGAAGCTTGATCATGCGATCAGCGACGGCGGCGGCGATTTTGCGCCCGGTCGCGTACGAGCCCGTGAAAAACACTCCGTTGAGCGGCATCTCAAGAACCATCGCGCCCACGCTTGCGCCGCCGATCACCGGGATGAAGACGTCTTCAGCGATGCCGGCCTCGTACAGCAGCTCGGTGATCGCCAATCCCGTTAGAGTGGCGAACTCCGAAGGCTTGTAGAGCACGGCGTTTCCGGTAAGAAGCGCCGGCACGAAGACGTTTGAGCCGACAAAATAAGGATAGTTCCATGCCGAGATATTGCCGATCACGCCAAGCGGCTCGTGCGTGATCGCCTCTTCGAGTTTTTGCGCGGCATCGGTCAGGACCTTTTTTTCGTCAAGCACCCTCGCGACGTTTTCGACGAAGAAATCGATTCGCCCGGCGACTCCGTTGACCTCGTTGCGCGCCTGAGTGATCGGCTTTCCCATTTCAGACGTGAGTGTTGCCGCGAGCTTGTCGATGTTCTTCGCGAGAAGACCTTTGAATTTTCCGATCGCTTCGATTTTTCCGGCAAGCGGCGCCCGCGCCCATGCCTTTTGGGCGGCGCAAGCGCGTTTGAATTTCGCCGCGATCGTTTCGGGCGTGTCTTCCCCGATTTCACGGATCACGGCTTCGGTCGCTGGGTTCACGATTTTCAACATCGGCTTAGCCTCTTCCCGCTTCCGCGAGGAAGCGATTCAGGATCGGTTTGAAATCCAAAAGCGAGCTGTCGGACGGATCTTGAAATTCGGGGTGCCACTGCGCCGCGAACAGAAACGGCCCCGCCGTTGCGCGAACGGCTTCGATGATTCCATCGCCTTCCGAGCGCGCTTCGACGGTGAGGTTTTTCCCGAGGTCTTTGAGCCCCTGGTGGTGGACGGTGTTCACCTTGGCGGTTTTCATCCCAGGATAGAGTTCGGACATCAGCGAGCCGGGCTCGATGGCGATCGGGTGAAAGTTCCGGTCGTAGATTTCCCAGTCGCGATGCACGCGCGCGCCGGGAACCTGGGCCGCAATGTCTTGATAAAGCGTTCCGCCGCAAGCGACATTGACGAGCTGAGCGCCGCGACAGATGCCTAAAATCGGTTTTCGCGCCGATTGAAATTCGCGAAAGAGCTCGAGTTCGTACTGATCGCGAACGTAGTCGCCTTCCCATTCCGGCTTCAAAGCTTTTTCGCCGTATGAGCGCGCCGAAACGTCGGATCCGCCCTGCAAAACGAGGCCATCGAGATCGCCGGCCCAATCCTTAAGGCGGAGCTTTCCGTCCGGCGGCGCCGATGGAATCAGAAAAGCCAACGCTCCCCGCGCGATCACGAAATGCGCGAGCGACTGCTCGAGGTAAAGCAGCGTCTTGCCTTTGAAAACCGGGCGATTGGGATCGCCGTGGAAAAAACACGCGGAGATCCCGATGCGAAGCTTTCTCACTCCTAATACGCCTCCAGAAAGATGCCGCGAAACGTTTCTTCCGTGCACGGGCGCGGGTTATTGAGATGACAGGAGTCTCCGATCGCGACCTGCGCCAGGCGGTCGATCTGGTCTTTTTTGATTCCGGCCTCGGAAAGAGTTTGGGGAATCCCCGTCTCTGACTTCAGCGTCTCTAGCCAGCGTATGAAACTTTCGCCGGAAGGATTCTTGAGGCCGATCGTCATGCCCATGTTCCTGAAGCGATCTTCGGCGGCCGGGATGTTGTATTTGAGCGCGTAGTCGATCATGACGCCATTGGCGAGCCCGTGATGGAAATCCGCGACGGTGCTGAGCGCGTGAGCGCACGAGTGCGTGAGGCCAAGTCCTTTTTGAAACGCGATCGCTCCCATCATCGAAGCCATCATAAGCGAGCCGCGAGCTTGGATGTCTTTCGGTTTCCGCACGCAGGTCACGAGGCTTTCGGCCGCGAGCCGAACGCCCTCTAGCGCGATGCCATCGCAGATCGGGTGGTAGTTCTTGGCGAGATACGATTCCACGCAGTGGGTGAGCGCGTCCATTCCGGTCGCCGCGGTCACCTTCGCGGGAAGATCGAGGGTCAGCTCCGGATCGGCAAAGACGGCGCGCGCGAGGAGCTTCGGCGAGAAAATGATTTTCTTGAGGCGGGTCTCGTCGTCCGAGATCACCGAACTTCGCCCGACTTCGCTGCCGGTGCCCGAGGTGGTGGGGAGCGCCACCCAATACGGGATCGCGCCGTCGATGGGGCGCGCGCCGGGCTTCTCGTCCTCGTAGTCGAAGAGGTCGCCCGGATGCGTGGCCATGAGCGCGATCGCTTTTGCCGCGTCCAGAGCGGCTCCGCCGCCAAGGCCCACGATGCAGTCGGCTTGGTGTTCCTTGAAGGCCCTTACGCCAGGCATGACCTGCGACTTCACGGGATTTCCCCAGATGCCCGAGAAACTCGCGGCTTTCAATCCCGCGGCGGCAAGCTGGTCCATCAATTCTTCGTGCATGGAAAGCGCCGCGATGCCGCGGTCGGTGACCAGTAGCGGCCTGGATAATCCCTCGGATTCGAGGTGTGCCGCGACTTGCGCGCGGACGCCGGGGCCGAAATGGATCGCGGTCGGGAAGCTGAACCGATAGGTGCTCATGGTTTTCTCCTGAATAGCCTTTAAATGATCTCGAAGTAGCGTTGAAGTTCCCATTGCGTGACGGAGTTTTGAAACTGCCGCCACTCCCACTGCCGGGTCTTGACGAAGTGCTCGACGAACTCTTTGCCGAAGAGCTCGCGCGCGAGTTCGGATCGCGCGAGTTTTTCGGTCGCGTCGAGCAGATTCCGGGGAAAGCGCTCGTGTTTATGATCTTGGTACGCGTTGCCGACGACTGGGCTGTCTTCGAGCTTCAGTCCTTTTTTCACGCCGTAAAGACCGCTCGCGACGCACGCGGCGACGGCGAGATATGGATTCACGTCGGCGCCCGGCACGCGCGCTTCAAGCCGCGTGGACTTGCCGCTTCCGGGAATCACCCGATGCGCGACCGTGCGGTTGTCCACGCCCCAGTTCGGACGCGTCGGCGCCCAGTATCCTTTGACAAGACGCTTGTAGCTGTTCACCGTCGGCGCGAAAAACGGGAGAATCTCGGGCAGGCAACGGATCATTCCCGCGAGATAGCTTTTGAAAACGGCGCTCATGCGATTGGGGTCTTTTTCGTCGAAGAAAAGATTTTTCTTCGCGTCGGCATCCCAAAGGCTCTGGTGGATATGCCCGCCGCAGCCGGGAAGCGCGTTGTTCCACTTCGCCATGAAGCTCGGAAGAATCCCGAACCGGTACGCGATCTCTTTGACTCCTGACTTGAAAAGCACGCCGCGGTCGGCGGCCTCGAGCGCGTCGGAGTACATGATGGCGGCCTCAAAAACACCGGGGCCGGTTTCGGTGTGAAGGCCTTCAAGCGGAACCTTAAACGCGCAAAGCTCTTCCATGAGCGCCGCGAAAAACGGCTGATTCAAGCTTGAGCGCAGAATCGAATAGCCGAACATGCCGGGTGTTAGCGGCTCCGGAGACATGTGGTTTTTCTGCGCGAACGAATGCGGAGTTTCCTTGAAGTTGAACCACTCGTATTCGAGGCCGCAAAAGGGGCGAAAGCCGGCGGCCAACGCCTGCCCGAGAACTTTTTTCAGCAGGCTTCGCGGACAGATCGCGAGCGGTTGGCCTGCGGCGTTTTTGAAATCGGCCAGGAAAAACGCCACGCGCCCGTCCCACGGCACTCTTCTATAGGTTGAAAGATCGATCTGCGCCTGCGCATCGGGATAGCCCGTGTGCCAGCCGGTGTACTTGACGTTGTCGTAGCAAACGTCGGACGAGTCCCAGCCGAAGACGACGTTGCAAAATCCGAATCCCGAATCCGTCGCGGCGAGGAACTTGTCTTTGTGCATGTACTTTCCGCGCAAAACGCCGTCGATGTCGGCCGCCGCGACTTTGATTTTCTGATCGTCGGAAGCCCGCAACTCTTCTAATATTTTTTCGTTTTTCACTCCCGAGAGGATAATTCAGGTCGTTCCGGCGAGCAATGAAACGTTTAATCCTGCTGGGCGAGCCCGCGGAAAGCCGCCTTCAGGCCCTCATGCAGGGCGCGGATCTGATCGGGTTTCCATGCGGCGCGATCCGCCCGCACGAACGAGGTCTTGTCGACGCGGTTGTCGAACCGCGCGATCGGCGGAAAAAAGGTTTTTCCGTGCGCGGAGATTTCGACGGTACCCGGCTTCCGCGAATTCGTTTCGAGCCACTGCATGTCGTCGCAGCCGTAGTCATTCATCATGACGTGCAGGGGGACTCCATGATGCAGGATCGAGCCGGGATCGTTGGGATCCGCGCGCTCCTCGTTTTTCCGCCTTGATTCCTCTGGAGTGACCCATACGTAGAGGATGCACGCCTTGCTCAGGATGGGCTTTGAAAGCCTGCCGAGCGAGTAGCCGTAGCCGAAAGGCTCCGGCAAGGGCATGCTCAGGCCGTGGGCCCCGCCGCGCGCGAATTCGATGACGATCGTCTTTCCGGCTAGCTCCGTCGCGGAGACCTTGTTTTTTTCCGCGAGAAGCTCGCGGGATTCTTTTTCCAGGGCGCGGGCGAGGCTCGCCCGCGCGCCCGCTTCGAGGGCGGAAAGCCTAGGCTGGATGCCGGCCTTCGCCGCGGCCGCGTCCAGCCGCTCCAGAAGCCATTGCGCGGCGAACTTGGGGTCGTGGGTCTTGTGCGCCAGAAGGTCGCCGTGATCCTCGTTGATCAGCTCGATCAGCGTGCCCCACTCCCTCGGGTCGCGGAAACACCGGTCCGGAGCCTCGAAAAAAACGCGGTTCCCGCTCGTTTTCGCCAGTTCGTCGTCGACCCGGCGCATGAGATGGACGTAGGGGTAATCGTCAAGCTGCACCGTGGGGCCGATGCGGAATTCGTCGCGGCACTGGCTCTCGGAGAGCCCGGCCAGGTATTTCCGGACCTCGGATTTTCTTCCCGAGGCGGGCAAAGCGAGAAGAAGAACCGTATCCAGCGTTTTCGCGTGATTCGTCATGTCAGGTCTTATATCCGGGCACGGCATGGCGCGCAAGCGTTGGTGGATTTCACGGCGGCTATGACTTAAGCTGCCTCAACCTCTCTTCGCACAAGCATATATTTAAATAAATAAGTAAATTCAGTATGTTGAAGCTATAATTATTTCATATTGCAATTTGCAATATTACTATTTACAATAAATCACATGCGGCTCTCTCCTTCTGGGCTTCGGCCCCAAGACGTGTTGATCCTCTGTAAACTCCTTTCTTGGAAAGAACGAAAATGGAAACAGATCGATCTTGCGCACGAACTTTTTCTTTCTCAAACCGAAATTACATTCGGCCTCAATCGACTCATACGAGCCGGACTCGTTGATGAAAACAAAAAGCGAGCACGTCGGTTAGCTTCCATCGAGTTTCTAACCCACGCCGTGAAATTTTTCTTTCCTCCCACGTTTGGCCGTTACACGCGAGGGATTCCAACGGCCCTGTCACACCATGCTCTTTCAGGGATTATCATTAATGATGACCTTCAAACTGTATGGCCCCACGCCGACGGAGAAATTTCAGGAATGAGCCTGGATCCGATTTATAAAACCGCTCCCGATGCGGCAAAAAAGGATCCGGACCTTCATCGACTCTTAAGCATCGTTGATACGATTCGGGTAAAATCCGGATTTCGCGTCAATGAAGCCGCGAAGATCGAACTTACGAAAATCATCCTGAAACAAGGGCGACAAGATGAATCCAAATAGGGAAATTCTACTTGTCCGCGAAGTCGCCAAGGGACTTGGCCATCTTTCAGAGAAAGTCGTCTTCGTCGGCGGAGCAACAACTGCGCTTTATATTACTGATTCCCAGGCTCCCAAGCCAACGCTCACGGACGATGTCGACCTCGTCATAGAAATCACATCGCTCAATCAGTACGAAGCGCTGGAAAAGCAGCTCCAGAAGTTGGGATTCAAAAGGGATCCCGCAAATCCCGGACCACTCTGCCGCTTCAAATTCAAGGACATCGACGTCGACATTATGCCGACGGAAGAGAGGATACTCGGCTTTTCGAATCGATTTTATCCCGAAGGAATCAAGAACGCGATTCATGCCGATGCCGCCGGCGAGAGCGTGAAGATTTTTTCAGTACCCTTTTTCTTTGCGAGCAAGCTCGAGGCGTTTCAACACAGAGGACCCAATGACTTGCGATTTAGCCAGGACCTCGAGGATATCATCGAGGTGCTTGATGGAAGAAAGGAATCTGCGGAAGAGATTAAAGCGGCTCCTTTCAACGTGAGTCAGTACATAAAGGAGCGATTTTCAAACTTGCTCAGTGATGAGCACCTGTTACAAGAGGCCGCTTCTGGATTTCTTTCCGCTTACGGCGGGCTTGTCACAGCAAAGCAGCGCTCGGTGTGATCGCAAGGGTTTTTCAGCAGCGGCGTCAATCGCCGCAGCTGTTGACGTTAATCCAATTTCCCGCGCCGAGAAATACGGCCGTGGCGAGGCCGGCGGCATTGCGAACGGCCGAAACATTCCACCCGCTAACGGCGAAGTTCAGGGCGTTCGAGCCCGAAAGGCCGCCATTGGCGCCACTCACGAGAACTGTGCTGACAAAGCTGCCCGAGGAGTTCGTCGCGGACATTAGTTTTCCGCCGGCGCCTTGTCCGCGTGGATAGATCACGGTGGGAGTTCCCGTGGCGCTGAAAACGAGCGCCGCCGATAGCAACTGGTGGTTTCCGCTTGCAAGGCCGCTGACGCCCGCGCCCGAATCCACGGTCGAGGTGCTCCAGCCGCTCGTTGCGCAGGACGCGACGGTTCCAGAGCACGAGGAATAATACACGGTATTGTTGCCGCGATCGTAGTACGCCATCGCGGGCGAACCGCCGGACGGATTGATTCGAACGGTAACGCCCGCGCCCTGCGAGACGCCTGAAACGCTCAACGGCGAGCTCCACGTCGTGCCATCGGTGGATGAGGCATAGCGGGCGCGAGTGGCGTTGATGTCTTCGTATGCGACGGCGATGTTTCCGCTGGCATCGAAATCCGCCGAGACGTGCGCTGCGCCCGAGACGGCTAGCGCGTCGATCGTCGTGACGGTTGACCACGTCTGTGTGGCTTGAGTGAACTTCGCGGCTTTAAGCCCGCGGCTGCCGGCATTGGTATCGATCACGATCATTACCGGGTTGGCGACGCCGGCGCTGTAATGCATCGCAAGCGCGGTGTTGTTCGCGGCGGGCAGCGCCACGGGGCCGCCGGCGGGCAGCGCGGGAAAGTCGTAAGACGTCCAAAATCCCGTACCGTCGGTCAACGAGTTCGTCGTTAAAACAAACTTGTTTCCGTTGGCTTCGAAGTACGAAATCCACGGTCTGTTGTTGTGGTCGAACGCGAGCGAGGGAAATTCCGGCGTAAACGTTCCGGGCAAGATTGTTGTAACCCACGTGGAGGTCGCCGTCGGGCCTGTTCGGTAGGCGTATTTGAGCTTCGAACTTGCCGCCGCGCCGATCGACATATCCACGTACGCGGCCGCGGGTCTTCCGGCGGACGTTGCCGCGGAGGAAATATTCTTGAGCTGCGAAGCCGCCGCCGCAAGCTGCACGCTGCCCGACTGATCGGGGCTCGATCTGGAAAAAGCCGCGGTGTTCGATGCGACGGTGTAGTCCACGATTTTCGTGAGGCGGACGTCAAAAGGCGCGACGTTCTGGCCATATGCCGAGTAGATTCCAGTGTTTGCTGTGTCGAGAGCCGCGCCCCCCCCGCTCGCGGCCGCAAGCGCGGTCGTTTCCACTGTGCCCGCCGCGTTCCACGCACCATTGATGTCGGTGGTCGTGCTGTTGTAGTAGCTAACACTCGTCGTCGACGTGTTCGCGATGACGTGAAATTTTGAGGCGGGGTCTTGCAACAGAGTCATCCACTGCGAGCCAGTCGTACCGCCCCCGAGCGTGGCGGTTCCCAGGGTCATGTTTACGGGAGTCCCCGTGCACGCGGTAGCGCCCATCTTGTACGTGCGGATTCCGCTGGCTGCCAGCGCGATGGCTTTCGGAACGTCTCCGGCCACGGTGGGATCGATCTGAAGTTTGCTTGCGACGAGACCGCTTGTCACCACGTTCGCAGACACGTTCCAGCTTCCGTCGGATGCGCAGTTCGCAAGCGTATTCTGGCAAATCGCGAAGCGGACGTTTCCGGTCACGCCGTAAGTGAGTGCCGGGTAGTAGGCCGTCGAGGAAGCCTTACACCACGCCATGCCGGTCGCCGTCTGGTTGGCGATGATGTTCGTGGCTTCGATGTATGGGTTCGGCGACATCGTCACGAAATTGGCGGGTCCGGCGCAGGTGGCATCGCAGTACAGAAATTTCGCGCGGCCGCCCGTGGCCGAATCGGTGAGAAACGAAACCCCAACCTGGTCGAGAGGATTCACCGCGATCTCCACCGCTCGCGGAGCGGTACCGGTGTCGATCACGCCCGCGGTCCACGTCGCGGACGCGGTGGAAACCGGCGCGCTCCGCACGGCGGCTTTAAGATTCACTCCCAGGGTCCAGAGCACAATCGGTGTTCCGTTCGAAAGAAACGCCAGCCGCACAAATGCCGCGCCGTTGTCGCCCGAGACGGGTTCGGTTGCGTAGTTGGTTCCGTTCCAGAACGTGAATTTCAGAACGAGACTTCCTGGATCGGCGTACGCGACCGCGGGGTATGGCGTGCCCGGAATCACCTTCGCATCGGAGTAAATGCCGCGCTGCACGGCCGTCACCGTGCCCTTTTGCCCACCGTCCAAAAGCGTCGTGCTGCATGATGTTGGAGTGGTCGTGGTTGTGGTCGTGGCGGTGGTCGTCCAGCCCGCAAATGTGACTGAAGAAGCTTTCTTCGCGCAGCCGGAGTAGGCAAAAGCGTGCAGCAGGGCAGCGAGTACCGTGAGGTACCCACCTGATATCAGGCCCTTAACGCTGCGCAAGATCAAGTTATTGCTCATCTTCCTCTTTATGTTATCGGGGAAAAATCATAAAATTGTGATGCGTTTTTAAGGTCAAATGGGGGGAAGAAAATTCGCTTTTTTCAGCACCCAGCACAACATTTCGCGTTCGTTTTGACGTTGATTTTCGTGTCCCAAATCAGCGCCGCGGCAGAACTCGCGATCGGGGTTGGAGGGTCGTACACCCAAGTCGGCTGGGATGCGACTTCAGGCAGCTCCAGCTACGCCGGTGCGGGCGCGCTTGGAGACCTTCGGCTTGGAATTCCCTTCAAAAGATCTCGCGCCAGCATCGAATTTTTCGGCAGTTACTCGGATCAATTCCTGGAAAATACGAACCACTCGCTCGGCGAAACCAATCGCCAAACCGGAATTGGCGGCGGGATGGATTTTTTCTACGGGCCGGTATTCCTCGGCGGTCAGTACGAGTCGGTAACGACGAAAATCAGCGGTACGAATTTATCCGCCGATCTCAGCTACGACGCGTATGGGCCCCGCGCGGGATTCCGCATTAGGCTCAAAGGGCGATTCTCCATCATGGCCGGCGCATTGGCGGAATTCGGCTCTCTTGGCGTGCCGGTAAATGGTATCAATCAAAATCGGGATGTTACCGAATACCGCGCCTTTGTGCTGTTTCGCTTCAATCTGTTTGGAGCGGGGAAGCGCTCATCGTCCAATGCCTCGAACTCTCGTTATTAGGTTGGTTTGAGCTTCAATCTCCTTTGGGGGCGCCTGCTTAGAGCTCTTGGCCATGGGACGTGGCTGCAAGTTCTTCCTGGCGTCAGACGGTTTCACTTCTTGATAATTTCGAAACAGTTTAAAATTAAAATAGGGGGGATGTGGTGAGGAGTATCCTTCTATTTGGATGCGCAATATTTTGGATGGTGGCACCCATTGCCTTGGCCGCCGATCTCGACTTCGCCCTGGGAGCGCTCAATACGCGGCTTGCCATTGAGTCGCCGGGGGGACAGGCGAACTCCTACTACCAAGGCAATGGCGCCAGCGTGGAGCTGCGTTACCGGCTTTACTCGCACGAATTGAAAATCTATCGCTATCACCGCAGGCCCTACGGCCTCGACTTCACGGGCGCGTGCTCCTTCCTGTACAACCGCAACATCAAGCAGGAGCTTGGCGAGCGCTATCGGCAGCTGTCGTTCGGCCTTGGCGTGGATTCCTGGTACAAAATTTTCTTCCTGGGGTTTCAATACGAACGGAACTCCGTCGTCGTTCTGACGCCGCCCTCGCGATTTGATCTCTACTACAACACCTATGGCCCTCGATTCGGCCTCAATTTTTACCTTCAAAAGTCTATAGCGCTGCGGGCTGGCGGCGTGCTGAACTATGGAACGATCCCCACGTCGGCGACGGTCATGAAGAACTCGACGGAGCTGCGCTTTTTCCTGCTGTTCAGCTTCAATCTCGTCCGCACCGATCCATGGTGGATTTCACAGTGGCTCCAGCAGTGAGGAAACCCGCCTCTGGGCCTCATTTCTTGCTCATCTTGCTCACTGAGTGATGACGATTCGTCCGGGGTTGCCCGCTTCGCCGCTCGCGCCGTTGCCGGTCGCGCCGAGACCGGCGCTATTCGCGTAATCGGCGTCGCCGTTGTTGCCGGCGTTGACACCGCTTCCCGCGGTGAGCGTGACGGAGGTGCCGCTCGAGGCCCCCGCGCCGCCGCCGCCGCCCGCGCCACGGTCGCCGCGACCGCCGCCGCCGCCGCCGTAATTTCCGCCGCCGCCGCCGCCGCCGCCCGAGTCGGTGCCGCCGCCGTTTCCGCCGGCACCTCCTGAGCCGATACCGTAGCCAGCGGAGCCGCCCGCGGGCGTTCCGGCTGCCGTGCCGCCAGCACCTCCGTTATTCCCCGAGCCAGCCGAGCCGTTATTGGCTGTTCCAGTGCCGCCCGATCCCGCCGCTCCGCTCGTTCCGCCGCCGCCGCCGTTGTTGCTTCCGGCGTTCGCACCCGCGATGCCCGAGGAGCCGCCGCCAGCACCTCCCGCTCCGCCCGTGGCTCCCGTGCCGCCGCCCCCGCCGCCGGCGCCGGCGCCCGCGATCGCGAGCACGGTGGAGCTTCTCTTGATCGAGGAAGCGCCTCCGCCGCCACCCCCGCCGCCGACGTTGGACGAGGTTCCGGAAGAGCCTCCGACGGCGCCACCGCCGACGTCGATCGTAAGCGTTTCGCCTGGCGTGACACTCAAAACGGCGGTGGTATAGCCGCCGCCGCCGCCGCTTCCGCCGGCCCTGCTGCCCGTGACGTTTCCTCCGCCCGCCGCGCCGCCACCGCCCCAGAGCTTGACCGTGATCGAGGAGATGCCGCTTGGGACGACGAAGTTCTGGGCGCCTCCCGTGTACGCATATGTGTTTTTGAAAGTTCCGCTCACCGTGAAGCCGTCGCCTTGCGCCGAAGCCGAGGTGTTGCCGTTTCGGTCGATGGCGCGGATGCTCGCGTAGTAGGTGCCGCCGGAAACGAGGTTGAGCCCCGTGACCTGCGCGCTCGTGACGTTGCCGACGTTGCCTTGCGCGAAGGTCAACGCTTCCTGGCCGCCGGCGGTGGTGCCGATCGCGATTTCGTAATAGTAAACGCCCGAGCCGGCGTCCGAGCTCGCCGTCCAGGTCATCGTGGGCGAGGCGGTTAGCGTTCCTGTCGCGCCGTCGTTAAAAGATCCGGGTGCCGCAGGCGCGGTGTTGTCGTAGTAGGTGCGGATCACGATGCGGCCCGCTGTTCCCGCGTTGCCGTTGGCGCTGCTTACCGCGACTGCCGCGCCGCCCGCGCCAGCGCTTCCGGCGTAGTCGGCATCACCGCTGTTTCCCGCGCTCATTCCTGATCCCGCGCTGTAAGAGGCAGCCTGGCCGGCCGAGTAGCTTGCCGCTCCGCCGCCGCCGCCCGCGGGTATTCCGGCCCCGCCGCCGCCACCGCCGTAGTAACCGCCGCCACCGCCGCCACCACCGCCTCTGTCGTTGGGCCCCGTCGTGCCAAAACCACCGGCGCCGCCGGTTCCCTCGCCGCTCCCGCCGACTCCGGGCGATACTGAACCGCCGCCGCTGCCGCCAACTCCTCCCGCGCCGGTCGTGGTGTCGGAGCCGTTCGCCCGGCTTCCCGCGCCGCCGTTTGCGCGCGGAGTTTTTCCGCCTTTTCCACTCTCCGCGCCGGAACCGTCGAGGCCCGTCGTCGTGCCGCCAGGACCTCCAGCGATCCCTGAAGTCGGGCCGCTATCGACCGCGCCTCCGCCACCTGCTCCGCCACCTGCCACAACGAGAATCGTGGAGCTGCGCTTAAGGGCCGAGCCGCCGCCACCGCCTCCGCCCGCCGCGGAGTTGCCCCAGCCCGTGCCGTTTCCCCCGCCTCCGGCCGCCCCGACGACCACTGTGAGCGATTCGCCCGGCGTGGTCTGGATCGTATCGACCACGCCCGCGCCGCCGCCGCCGTTGCCGCCAGGGTTCGTGCTTGCGCGCGTGCCGCCAGCACCTCCGCCGCCGCCCCAGGCTTTTACCGTGACGAAGAGGCATTGGGCGGGCACGGAATACGAGGAGGTGCCGGCGGTCGAAACGACGCTTGTCGAGGCTTGGCAGGTCTGCTTTGTCACGCCAACGCTTGCCTGTGTCGCGGCATTGCCCGCGACGTCGGCCAGGCCGGCGGTGATCGTGGCGGCGCCTTCGCCGAGCGCGCCGAGATCCAGGTCCGCGGAGTACGTCGAGCCGTTGCAGGCGGGAGAGGAGCTTGCGGAGCCGGTCGTTCCCGTCGCGACGATGGTAACCGTCTGTCCCGTTACGCCAGAGGTGGCGTCGGTGCAGGCGCCACTTACCGTGAAGGCGTGCTGGTTTGAATTGTCGACGGTCGCGCCACCCGATGGCGTCGTGACCGAAAGCGCGGGGGGCGTTGTGTCGAGGGTGTAGGAAAGCCCGGTCGCGGCGCAGGCGGTGGAGTTTCCGACCGTGTCGGCGATCGTGTAGTAGAACGTTTTCGTTCCGTCGCCGGAGAGCGTAAATGCGTCGATCGTAAATGCGCCGCCGGAGACCGTACCGGTCGCGACCGCGCCGCCGGAGCAGCTTGCGCTCGTCCACACCGAGACCACCGCGGTGTTTTCAGAGGCGTTGCCGGTGATCGCGGGTGTCGCGTCGCTGGAGTTCGTTCCGCTCGAAGGCGAGCTCATCGCCCATGACGAAGGCGCGGAAGGTGCCGCCGTGTCGAGAGTGTAGGAAAGGCCCGTCGTATCACAAGGCGTTGAGTTGCCGGCGACGTCCCAAATTCTGTAATAAAACGCATGGAGGCCGTAGACGGTCAGCGCGGAGACCGTGGCACTGAATGCTCCACCGACGACGCTGCCCGTTCCGAGCGGAGTGCCTGAGCAGTCCGCGGTTTCAAAAATGCCAACCGCGCTTCCGTTTTCTGGCGCGTGCCCGCTGACGATCGGCGTGGTGACGTTCGATATCGTGCCGCTCGCGGGAATCATGGCCCAGTCAGTAGGGGGGAGTGGCGGCGTGAGATCATCAACGGGGACGAGAGGGCCGCTCGATGAGGTTCCTCCTGGCGGAGGCGTGCCCGGCAACGTGCAGCCGCCGAAGGCCGCAACCGCAAAGAGGATCACAGCCAACTTGACTCCATTCATCCTTGATTTTTTATCAATCATTGCACACCCGATGCGACGTTCCGCGAACCCCTAATACTAATTAGTCGTCTTTAAATCCCTCGAACACATTTATACATCTTACTACATTTTTTCAAATAACGCAGCGCGAGATTACGCGTAGCATCAATGTACGCAAACTATTGAAATTATTTACTAAAAATTCGAGATCGCCGATCGAAAAAAATGCTTTTGTCGTATTTTTCGATTTCCCGCTTCCGGTCGGCGAAAGCGCACTGACGCGCTGGTAGTTTTCCACTGGAGATATGTCGTTTTTTTAAAGCAAATGAGTCAAGATAGTGGAAACGACAGCTGATTTTGTGGTTTTTCAGTAGAGTGTTTTGATACAACATTGAGTGGTTTTAACAGCGTTCGATTCGACTGAACGATTTGTTTAAGTCCTCGTCCGTAGGCGTAGAGAAAAAAGTCACGCGACTTCTTTGGCGGCGCTACTTCAAGCGCGTTGCGCACGAGCAGGTCATGAGTCCGCCAACCCTTAAGTGAAGACCGATCCGTGATTAGGTGGAGAATGACCGTGGCGATGTAAATCGCCGAGACGAGATTTTTCATTCGTCCGAGATCAGATATTTCTCAGCAGCCGCTGACAGGGGTTTGCGTGGTACCACTTTTGAAATCGTGCGGCCTCATCGGTACTGAGTTGAAGAGTGACTGCACGGCTCTTCAGGGTTTCCGCGAAATCACCGGCTACCGCGCTGTATGCAGCAATCCAGCGAAACAGCTCATTGGATGACTCAATCGACGCAATCAACTCGGATATAACTTTGGGATAAGATTTTCCTCGGTTGAAGGCAACTTTAAGCACACCCATCCCTCTGGGCGAAAGACGCCGGCGAACCATGGATTTTACGGTTTCATCCTTGAACGCTTGATAGTTCCCACGAAGGTTCATCAGACGCGCCGGTTCCATTTCGAACGGCGTAATCCGGCTGAATTCAACTCCATCCTTCGCGCGCACGACCCACCAGTCATTGACATCATCTACCTTCAACACAATCGGGACATCACTGAAACTATCGGCGTTCAAGTGTAGTATCTCGCGATCTTCGCAAAAAGCTCGCAGTTCCATGCTTTCTAAATCAAGCGAAACTGTTCCCTTGGGAATTTTGACCCGAACGAGGCGTTCGCCGAAATTTGCCGATGATGTCGGTACACTCGCGACGTAAAGTCCACGGCCATAGCTTGATCGGGAGGCGCCGTCATTGCCGGTCAGGTAGAACTGGAGGAGCGTTTCATCCATTCGGCCGCGTTTCAGTAAATCCTCGGCGACCTCGGCATTCTGCCAGCGATAAAAATATTTGTCCTCGCCCAACGGCACTGCGAAACGTTTTAAGATTGTTTGCAAGGTCTTCGAATCAACTTTCGGATCTAATACAAACGAACCATCCGCTTCTGCCGAAAGCGGCATCTTCATGCTCAGTACGAAGAAGAAAACGACAAACGAAAATCTCGAAAAGTGCTTCTGGCGGGAGAATTGCGATTCGGAACATAAATCCATATTATCCTGATCGGATGCCCGGAAAGTGGGGTAAACCCTTTTATTGTCGAGGACGTGTCGGGAAGCCATAGATCGGTAAAAATGTGCACTGCCCTTTTCTCACCTTACACTTCATAAGGCTAATTATTGACGCACTAAGTCAGACATTGTATATTCCGCGCGATTGAACGGAGGACTTACGAATATGAAAAAGATTTTTATCGCCCTGTGTTTTCTGTCTTCGATTTCTGCCCTAGCTGAAATTCGCCAGTTCGACGAAAACTCGATTCGAATCAGCGACGCGAAAGTCTTGGAAGTAGGCGCATATGAGCTGAATGACGCGCACTGGGTCCGGATTTCCGTTGAGGATAACGGCAAGGTTTTAACGCTTGAAATAACTGGAGAAACCAAGTCTACAGGGTTAGCGGCCGCGGATGGTTTCGACCATTTGAAAGCCGTCGACTGCGACAACATCTCGGAGCATTTTTACGAGGATTCACTCTCGATAGATTTTTCAAAAAAACAGGCGACCTACTTCGATAACGACGTCGCAACAACGCTTCCGTGCAAGACTTTGGGAGACACCTATGTTTGTGCGAACAAGCGATTTACGGTCAAGCTCTTGATGAATGGAAAAGCGCTCGTCACCGAGGGAGTGAACAAACCGAATCTGATTAAGTTTGAATGCGCCCTCTAAATCTCCCGCGCAGCGGCTGCGAGCTCAAAAAACTTAAGGAAAGACCATGAAACCGATTTTGCTTGTCCTCACTCTTTTGATGTCTGCATTCGCAACGGCCGATATGCGGGTTCAAATACGCTCTCAACTGAATGAAGCCGGAATTGGATATTCCGAATCTCCTTTGCACGTTTTTCCGGCCCTCATCCGAGGCGAACGCGTCGTGGGATGCGCGGTAGCACGGAAAAAGAAACTCGATGAAGCGGTCGCTGATATTCAGTCAACTGGAGGCTGTAAGGCATATCCATTTGATGTGACCGTTACGAAATGCGACTTGGACCGGAACGAACCGGCCGCAGCGTTTTTGGTGCGAGGTTACGGCATATACCATCATCGCTATATCGCTTTCTGCATAATCGATAGCCCGTATGGCCCCGATGAAATTCCGGACGATCTTCCCGCCGATAAAGTTTCGTATCTTACGGCGAGATTTAAAGGATTCGAGCTACCAAGCTCTGGGGTGCTCTGGTTTTCCAATGGGGTGGCCTCGGTCGATCCCACTCTCGGAAGCGAGCTCCTCTGCTCGTTCAAAGCTTCTCAGCATGATCGCCCCTACACAAAAAACAGGCAGGGTCGCCCCTACTATGATTCCGAGCATCGGCTCCTCGAGGTCGAAACGGGGAACTCCTCAGTTCGATGGAAACTTTGGACGGGCTCGATCATGAACGTCTATGACACGCACGAAGGTGAACTAACCTGCCGCTCTCGTGGTGCCGACCGCCAGATCGTGACTGTCGGAGAAATCAGAAAGGCGCTCGGGCCTTACCTCGTTTGTTTGCGTAAAACCCACTACTTCTGCGATGGCGGAGGCAGTTCCGGCCTGACCGGAGAAAACAAATGAAACGAACAAACTTCAGAATCACAGTTTTGCATGGTGGATCGGTTATGAAACATCTCATCCTCGCCATGACGCGCATATGAGCTGAATGACGCGCACTGGGTCCGGATTTCCGTTGAGGATAACGGCAAGGTTTTAACGCTTGAAATAACGGGAGAAACCAAGTCTACAGGGGGGGCATCTGCGACAACTACCCGCAGAACCGGCCTTTTCCGTTCTACCAGAACGGAGAAAGGAGGTGATCCTGATGGATAATAACGTAACCCGTTATTATGTACTTCGGATCAGGCTGGAAAAACTTAAGCGGAAGACTTGGCTTCTCGTAATTGTCGCCAAGCTCCTGGCTTTTCTGGCGCTCATAGTGACTTATTACTTCGGACAAACGTGAGGTGGTCTTCGGGTACAGTTGTTCAACCGCGAGGACTCTCATGCTGAGAACTGTTCGGTTTGGTTTAACTTCTCGCCCGCATCGAAAATTCTAGCCTAACGACCGCGCGCTGATTTTCAAAGCGGAAGTCTTATGAGCAGCCGCGCGTACCGCGCCAGGTATTCGCGGTCGGCTCCATGTTCGTGCGGGTGTCTACAGATCATCCCAAAGCTTCGCGGGCGAGATTTTAAAGAGCTTGGCGACCCGCCGGAACGTCACGACGGTGATATTTTTTCCGGCCTCAATGCTCTGCAAATGAGTCCAGCTACGCCAACCGTGCTCTTCCGTCTCCTCAAGGGTCCAGCCCCGCTCCTGACGCAACTTCCTGATCCTGGCTCCTAATTTTTTCAAAAATATCCGATCTTTATCGGTCAATGCGTCCGCCTTCATGGATTTAGACTGACAGAT
>JACPKS010000050.1 GCA_016186905.1 Deltaproteobacteria bacterium | reverse complement strand
TGAAGACCCCTACACCAACGCGCATTCCGAAAACGAGAGCATGGTCATCGCCGATTTTTATTCGTGCATCAAAAGCGCGATTCATTTCTACGCGCTGTTTGCTGAGGCCCACAGGGCCTAAAACCGCTTCGCGAGGTCTTGCTTTCGCGGCGTCTATACCTGGAAATCGTCCGCCGGCAAGGAGATCGATTTTCTCGTTCAGGACCGCTCGTCCGGAAAACCGGTTTGTCATCCGTTCGAGGTCAAATTCCAGTCCAGTGTCAGCGAATGGGATTGGAAGGTCATGCTCAAAGCCTTCGGCCGCGGAACCCTCGTCACCAAGCATCCCCTTGGCGGAATCGCGCCGCCCGAGGGCATCCGCGTCGTTGCTCTGGAGTCGTTTCTTCGCCGGAGCGGCTCAAGTGCGGACTTCTGACACGTGTTTATTTTTTTTAAGTAAAAGAAACCGGAAGAGAGTGCGTAGCGCACACTCTCTTCCGGTTTCTTACCTTCTCTATTACCATTACCCTAATGAACTACGACAACAAGATCGATCAAATCGACGAGCTTAACAAGCAGATCGAGTCCTTCCGCCCCATCTCCAAGGATCTCCTCAAACAGATCAAGGAATACTTCCGTATTGGTCTGACCTACTCCAGCAATGCAATCGAGGGCAACACCCTGACAGAGACCGAGACCAAGGTCGTCTTGGAGGACGGCCTGACGATCGCGGGAAAGCCGCTCAAGGATCATTACGAGGCATCAGGGCATAGCGAAGCCTTCGACTTCATCTATGACATCGCCAAGAAGGCGACCATCACTGAAAAGGACATTCTGAATATCCATAAATTATTTTACTACAGGCTTGATAAGGAGAACGCCGGCAAGTACCGCAAGGTGCCCGTCGTGATTACTGGAACGGATTACGTTCCACCCGCTCCCGGCAAAGTTCCAGCCCTGATGAAGAAGTTCGTGGCAAAGATCCCCGCCATGAGAAAGAAGCTCCATCCGGTTGTCTTTGCCGCAAAGCTTCACGAAGGCATCGTGGACATTCATCCCTTTGTGGACGGGAACGGCAGGACCGCGCGCCTGCTGATGAACCTCGCTCTTTTCCAATCGGGCTACACCATCACCGTGATACCACCCGTTCTTCGTGCTGATTACACCGTGCTTGTCAAGCGGTCGCAGACCGGGGCAAAGGACGACACTGACTTCGTGAATTTCGTGAGCGCGATGGTTTACGAGTCTAGCAAAGATTATTTGAGACTGCTGAAACAGTTGAAGGGAAGCCATGATCAAGGCGCTTTTTTAGTTGCGCCCAAATAGCAACATACTACTGCCCAAAAACATCTTTACAACTACCCAAAATAGAAATATCATCCTATCTATGGGTAATTTCTGGGAAAAGTCCGATTGGGAAAGCGGCGATCAACATCTCGCGGCGGTTCTAAAAATGCCGTTTCAACGCCGCTTTCCTTCGATTGAGCTCAAGAGCGGGCTTTTCGCGATTCGAGGACCGCGCCAGATCGGCAAGAGTTCTTGGATGAAAAGCCTGCTTAGCCGGGAACTAGGACGAAAGCGAAAGTGCCACTACGTCAGTTGCGAGAATATCGAGGATTACCGGGATCTCACCCTTCTGCTGCAATCGCTTGAAAACGTGGAGATCATTTTTCTCGATGAGATTACGTTTGTAAAAGAATGGACCCGCTCCATCAAACATCAAATCGACATGGGATCTAAGCAAGTCTTCGTAGTGACAGGGTCAAACGCCGCTGACATCAGAAGGGGCATCGATCTCATGCCCGGACGTTGGGGCGCCGGAGGAGAATTTCTTCTGCAACCGATGCTTTTTGACGAATTTTCGGAGATGCGCAGGCTTGCCGGCTGGAAACGAAGCGACAGGGTGGAAGAGCTGGAACTTTACTTCAGAACGGGCGGATTTCCGCTGGCCGTCGCGGAAGCCGGTGAAAAGAGCGCCGTTCCGAAAAAAGCGATGCAGCTTTATTGGCAATGGCTCAAGGGCGATGTGATCAAGCTGGGCAAGCAAGAGCTTTATCTCAAGGAGCTGCTTGGACAATTGGCGAAAAGCCTTTGTACTCCCATGAGCCTGCAGTCGCTTGCTCAGAAGACTCAAATGGGTTCGCACCATACTGCGCAAGAGTACGTGGCTATTCTCGAGGATTGTTTCGCGCTCAAGACATTGTTCGCGATTGACGTGGATGGCGGAAATTTTCGGTTCAAAAAAAACAAAAAATTCTATTTCACCGATCCACTCGTATATTGGATCGCGCTCGAAAAGGGTGGATATAAAATCCCCGAAAATTTCAGCGAAAAACTCGCCGAAATGGTCGCGCACGAGCTGCTTTCGCGAAAGGGCGCGAAGTTCGGTTACTTCAGCTCCAAAGCAGGAGAGGTCGATTTCGTGGCGCCAGGCGGTTGGGCGATCGAAGTCAAATGGGTCGACGCGGTGACGCAAATCTCTTCCGCATACAAGAATCTGCGGATTGCGCGAAAGAAGGTCTGGTCCAAGAGTAATTTTCTGGCGGAGTGATTTGCTCAAAAACAAACCCCGCCCCGGGGATTGTCCCGGGACGGGGTTGTCGATCTTCATTCGTTCCGCTCGATCAATATTTTACTTCAGCATCTGCTCTGCAGTAGCAGGCGATTGCTCTGCAGTAGCAGGCAATGCCGGTGCTGCAGGTGCTGGCGCTGGCGGCGCCGGCTCCGCTGGCTTCGGCGTCGGCGTGGGCATAGGGACTGGTTTCGGACTCCCCGAAGACACTCCCAGGAATCCCAGCACACAGGAAAGGTAAGGGTTGCTGCGGTCGTCGACGACAGTATTATCCCTCGCTGAGTTGCCCGCCGCCGCCTCGGGGGCGGTGGGATAGCTCTCAGCAGGGGTGGCTAGCGAAGCTGCTTTCGCGTCGAGGCCGACGTAGTCTTCGTATCTGGCGATTCCGGCGATGCTCTTGGCGGCGGGTCTTCTCTTTGCGTCGCCCCCAGCAAACACAACGTAATCAACGTCTACGCTGCACTCAAAAAACCCGCTAGCCTTATCAAAGAAACTCACACCACGGTTTGCGAACTCACTAACCGCATTCTTAGCTAACTTAGAAAAAATCTCATGAAAAGAGTGCTTGGTCTTCTCATCCACGCGCTGCTTTTTCCCATTGAGGCTGCATGTTAGTTCCTTATCGGGAACGAAGAGGGCATCATGATAGGCGTGGGAGAGCCTCTTAAACTCCTCTCCCAGATTTTTTTCACTCCAACCAAACGCTCCAATGAAGATCTCTTCGAGGGCGCTGAAGGCGAAGTCATGTGCGCCTCTTTCCTTCGAGTATAGGGAGAAGGGATGACCTGCATCTCCCCTGTGCTCAAACGACCACTCATTCTTTTGAGGTTCAGTCAGGCTTAGGAGTGGGCGGGCCGACCTCAAGGTCAGTTGAAAAAATTCAATTGGTAGCAGCTCACCAGCCCCCTTCTTGTTCTCGGAAACGATTCCTACCTTTGTTAACTTCTCTTCAAGGTCCTTGGCTGTCTTCTTTGCCAACTCAATGTCTTTTTTGGCTGCTTCTGTGTACACATCATACAGTTTCAACCCAAATTTCCTTTGCAACTCCACCGCCACTTTATCCCAGTATCTCGGATCCCAACCCTTCTCACCTCGACATCGTTCTTGATATTCTCTTAGTGCTTCCTGGTAGAGCACAACCACTCCGTGGATTTTCCCCTTTGTTTCCCTTGCGGCCGCCTCGCGCACCTTCATGTACCTCCTGAGCGCCTCATCTATCAGCCCCTTGGCTTCCGCCGCAAGCTTCCTGGCCTCTCCCATCCAAGGCATTACGGAGAGGTAATCACAGCTGCAAGAATTTCCACTTCTGTCGCATTTCCCAGGGCACTCATCGCAAATCACGTCACACAGATCTTTGCCCGCTTCGGTCTTGTAGGGTCTATCCATCCCCTTCCGCTGTTGGTCCAAAATGGCTTGTGTGGGTGTCGACTTTGCTGCGAGAGATTGGGCACTAACCGCCTCAATAGACTTCACAGGAGTTGCTGTTGCTTTTGTTGCAGTTGCAGCCCACGTGGCTTGAGTTAGTATTAGAAAAAAACCTGCCAACAATACCGCTACGCCCTTCATACGTACCTCCATAAAGTGATCGCTCACCTTAAGCGAAAGCTATTCTTGACTAAAACAGTACGCCTTAAGACGTATCGCGTCAATGTGAAAATAGCTGAACATAACAATCTCTGGCGTGGTTACACATCGATCTATCGAATAAATAATTCCATTTGATATTAGTCAATTATGCTGGAAGCCCCTGGCGCGCCTCCGTGAGTCCGCTGAGGTTTTTACTGCGCATTATGAATGGGTGTCAGTAGGCCTGGATAGGACGTATCGCGTCAACGCGAAAATTAAGTTGAACTTAACAATCTCGGGCTGCTTAAACGTGTGAATCCGCTTTTTTCAGCGGGAACTAGCTAGGCTATAAATCCGCGCCTTCAGCTGTCCTTTCGCTCTTTTTTTCTTTTGAGAAATAAAAGACCGACTTCAAATGCCCGGCGCCGGATGATTTGACTTCGATGGGGATGATTCCGCTTCCTCTTTCGACAAGAAAATCGATTTCGCCTTTTTGCGAGCCCTTTTCCCGCAACCAGTAAAAAAGCCGCGGCGGGCCCTGGCCCCAGCCAACGTAGGCCAGGTGTTGCGCCGCGAACTGCTCGGCCATGACGCCTTTCGTGTTGAAGCGGTTTGCAAGCTCGCGGTCAATGACGTCGTAATCCACTTTAAGAATCGCATCCATGAGGCCGACGTCCAAAAAATAAAACTTCCGCACCCCGGGGTTGTCTTCAGCGGATTTGCCGCCGCAAAGCGGATTAACTGGAATATCAATAATAATTACATATAGATAAAGACATTACAAATTATATTTGCAATAGGAATGAATATAACAAGTAATGATTGTATAATAAGCAAATGAGACAGGATGTCCTACGGAGTGAAACGAAGTGAAAATCCCCCGTTTACAAACATTGAAGCCGACCGTCGAAAAAAAGACGACGTTTCTTTTTGGTCCGCGACAAACCGGAAAGTCCACGCTCATTAAAAACGAGCTTGCGGATCATTTTCTCGTTCAGTTGCTGGACGCAAGCATGCGAAGAATGCTGCTGGAAAACCCTTCAAGACTCATTAATCTCATCCCTGAAAACGAAAAAATCGTCGTCGTGGACGAAATCCAAAAAGTGCCCGAACTTCTGGATGTCGTTCATTTGCTGATCGAGGAGAAAAAAATAAATTTTCTGCTGACGGGTTCGAGCGCGAGAAAACTCAAGAAAACCGGCGTAAACCTGCTCGGGGGCCGGGCGCGGACGCGGCATCTGTTCCCCCTGGTTTGCAAGGAACTCGATACGCGCTTCGACCTTCAAAAAGCACTGCAAACAGGCACGCTGCCATCCGTGTATTTTTCAGACAGTCCTCATGAAGATTTAAAGAACTACGTTTCGGAATACCTGATTCAGGAGATCGCAGGCGAGGGGATTTCACGGAATATTCCAGCGTTTTCAAGATTTCTGGAGGTGGCCGCGCTGAATAACGGACAAATCCTGAATTACGCGGCCATTGGATCGGATGCCGGCGTGAAGAGGGGGACCGTACAGAACTATTATGAGATACTGGAAGATACGCTCATCGGATTCCGTCTTCCGGCGTGGCGCAAGTCCAAAACCAGAAAGGCGATTGAAGCCGATAAATTTTACCTGTTCGACGCCGGAGTCGTGAATTCCGTCGTGGAAAGAAAATCCGTTTCCCTGAAGACCCCGGAAGCGGGAGTGCTGTTTGAAACCCTCGTCTTAAACGAGTTGCGCGCCTGGATCGATTACCGGAGAAAAGACGTCAAACTGAGCCATTGGAAGTCCAAGTCGAATTTCGAAGTTGATTTTCTGCTCAACGATTCCGTCGCCATTGAAGTAAAATGCAAGGATGCGATCAACGAGAAAGACCTGCGGGGGCTCAGGGCGATTTTGGAGGAAAAGCCGGTCAAGAACGCGGTTTGCGTTTATACCGGCGATTCAACGCTGAAATTCGATCGCATCCATGTCTACCCGCTCAAGACATTCATCGACATGGTGTGGGCGGATTTGCTGGGCTGAGCCCCGCGATCATGCGGACGGCTTCATCGTTAATGAAACCGATTCGTTTTTGCTTTCATGAAAACCCTATCGTCATTCATTCCACGGGGTTTCAGCCTAGTGACTGGGATTTTTCTGCCGCTGTGTCGCCAAGACACACTGCAAAAGCGATTTGGATGCGGTTATACTTATCAGTGGTGGTTCGGGTACAAGGGAGGAACGTATGAACGTACGTGGCATTTTCCTTGTGGTAGTTACTTTCGGCTGCGTGAACGCGTGGGCGGTTTATTCAGACAATGATTTGCGGATGCTTCGATCAGAGCGCGTTCTTTTGGATGACCGGAAATTCCCTTTGCAGGAGACGCCGGGTCAAAAGCCGGAAACCGCTATGAAGGAGGAGACCGGCTTGAAGTCTGGGGGGCGTGTTCCCGCCTCGACAGCACCCGATAGCGAGAGTCCCGCGAAAAACCCCGCTTTGGACGGCAAGGATTTCCGCCTGAGGATCTGGGACCGGTAAGCCGAAAAGCCAGATATAAAGGGAGGAACCTCAAGGCATGTCCAAGAAGAATAAGTTCGATCTTACGCACATCGTTCACAATGGGTTGCTTAAAGACGGAGAGAAGGTCTACTTCGTCAGCGATCCGAAATTTTACGCGACGGTGTGCAAGCTGCCCAGCGGAGAGTACAAGATTTCGGTTGGGTCCGAGACGATGACCGTCCAC
Organism: Deltaproteobacteria bacterium; assembly: GCA_016186905.1. Classification (GTDB taxonomy): domain Bacteria; phylum Bdellovibrionota; class UBA1018; order UBA1018; family UBA923; genus JACPKS01. The sequence continues at coordinate 10,165 of JACPKS010000050.1, read as the reverse complement.
GCGGCCGTTCAGAAATGCCTGGGCCAGGAGCCACCCGATCACGCCAGCAAGTGGTTCCGCGCCGAAAACGGCAAAACGCTTTACGAGCTGTGGCAGCTTGATAACGAAATCCGCGACGCGGCGTAAAAAGGTGCCGACCTACTTTTCGTGGTGTGGCGCATCATAAATAACTCGTCTTTGTTATGGCGCGCCACACCACGAAAAGTAGGTCGGCACCTTTTTAAAACTTACTCACCGTCATCTCGTAGAATTTGACCGATCCCTGCACGCGCTCGATCTTCACGAGGTTGATCGAGGAGTCGAGTGCGAGCGGCACGAGGATTTGTTTTTCAGTGGCCTGCCCCGTTCCGGCCGTCGCGTAGACGAACGTGTCGGCGAGGATCGGCGTTCCCGTGATGAATTCGTGGAAGCGCGGCTGCATCGAAGCCATGATCTGCTCGGCGAATTTCAGCGGGCTGCTCAAAAGCTGCACGCGGATGACGGCCGTGTCGGAACTCGAAGACGTGTCGGTGTCGTCGATCGTCGTGTACGGAGTCGCGTTATCCGACACGCTTGGAAGCCGGGTTGAGCCGTCAAAGGGGAGCATTCGCAGGCTGATCAAAAGGTTCTCGCCGCTCCCAAACTGGCCGCGGTCGACGTCGATGTAGATCGCGCCGACGTACTGACGGCTGACCGACGGATCGGTTGTCGCGATTGGGCCTTGTCCCGAGCACGAAGTGTCGAGGACGGTATAGTAGTCGTCTCCGTACGAGAACATCGGCTGGCCGTGGGCCATGAGCGCGCCTTTGCGCGGAGTGGGCTGCGCCGTGAACGTGGCGTCGGCCGCGCGGAGCTGCGTCCAGGCGCCTTGGCTCGAACAGGTGGCGCTGTCGCGCGTGCAGTCGGTCGCGAGTTTCGGCGGCGCGAATTCCCAGAGATCGTTTAATGCCCCGGTCGACGAGCAGCTCGAATCATTGCATCCGAACCCGCCCTGCAGGTAAAACTTGTGGTGCGCGCGATCGTACGAAAGCGAGGCCGAGACGCGCGCGGTGGGTTTTACCGTGTGCGTGAGCTGAATCCACGCGCCCATCGCTTCGTCCACCGCGGGCGCGGTGATCTGGGCCCCCGCGGGGTTGTTTCCGCTGAAGATCGGAAAGTGGCCGAGCCAAAAATCCGCGCCGAAAATATTCGGAAACCGGTTCGCATCCGTGGAGCTGTAAGGGTTTGCCGTGCTGGCGATCGAAGTGTCTTTGGAGACGTACTCCGCCGTCGTGGGCGCAAGGTAAAGCCACGTGTCGCCCAGGAGCGCGCTCGTGGACGTGCAGTTCGAAGTGGGATCGATCGCGGACGCGGCCCCGCCTGTGTCGCCGATCGTCGTGGGCGCGGTTTTGCATCCGCCGAAGACAACGACCGATTTCTGGTCGCCGTCAAATGCCATCGAGTGCTCGAAGCGCGCGTCAGGGGTCGTCGCGCCCGAGTTGATCCGTTGCAGGCATCCTCCCGGCGGAAAAACATATTTGGACGCGAAGTAGCTTTGATTCACTCCGAGGCCGGTTTGGGCGCAAAAGAGTCCGGCGTCGGCCGGCGTGGCGCACGCCGCGAGATTGGCCGTCTTGGGGAGTGTTGAATTCGCTTCGGGCGCGGTATTCGTGAAGCATGCCGAAGTGGGTCTGCGGCCGAGTGCCGGCGGATCGTAAATCCAAAGCTCCGAGGTGGCGCTCGTGGCTCCGGATGTCGCGGGCGATCCCTTGAGGCCGCCGAAGACGTAGAAGCGATTCATTGTCGGATCGTAAACCGTTTTGTGGAACGCGCGTCCCGCCCAGCCGGTGTAAGAAGAGTTTACGGAAAAAGGCGCGGTAGTACTCGACGCGGTCGAGATATCGGCGATCCCCATGATCTTGGTTCCCGTGTTTACCGCTGTGTCGGTTGAAAGCAGCGTCCAGCCGCTGCTTGAGCCGTTGGCCGCCGAAGTACCAACGTCGTTCGAGAAGGCGTGCGGATGATAAAGGTGGATCGTCGAGGAAAAAGAGTTCGAACCGCCCACCCGGCCCCCGACAAGAAGGAAGTAATCTTGGTGTTCGTTGAGCGCCTTGGCGCTCAAGGCAGTGCTCGAGCCCGGACAATTCGTGTCGCCTGCTTTGCACCATGCCTTCGAGGTCGGATCGCGACGTACGCCGTAGGTAAATGTCGAGCCGATCAGCGCTGACGGCGGAGAGGGCTGAGAGGTAAAATAGGTATTCGAAGCGCTCCAGCCGCCATATCCCACGAGGGTCGAGACTCCGCCGTTTGACGAAGTCCGCTCGGCGACCGTGCTGACCGAGCCGTCGGCGTTGAACGTCATGCGCACCACGCCGCTTAAAAACTCCAAATTGCCGCTTGCCGAGGTGCCGCTCGGGTCGGCGCCGCCGAAAATATAGAACTCGTCGTGAAGCTGATCGTAATCGCCGGCCGCCCAAGCAAGTCCGATGGCCGTGCCCCCCGCGCCAAGTGTGGGGATCGACGTGGCTTGCTGCCCCCAGACCGAAGCGGTCGCGACGTCGGGAACGCCCAGGTGCCACACGTCGGCGAGCGCGCTTGTGGGGCTGCACGAGCCCGTGGCCGCGGCGCACCCGTATCCGCCGATCAGGATCGAGCGCGATTGTTCGCCCGTGAGCGGCTGAAGGTCGTCAAACGTCGCGCAGTTGGCCGCCGGCGAGGAGCCCGATCCCGAAAGCCCGCAGGCAGCCGCGTTGCTTGCTCCGGCTAGCGCGTTTGAGTTCGTGACGTCGACGGCGATGTTCTTGATGAAGTCGGGCTTGGCCGGAACCTGCCGATCGGTGAGCGGATCGAAGAAATTTTTCGCGTCTCCCGCGCAGCCCAGAGTGCCTGGCGCGTAGTTCGTGTGGAAGTTGGCTTTGTTGAAGATGACCTTGGCCGCTAGAGCGCTCTGGTAGCCCGCATACAGCCCGGCACTCGTGAGCGTTGCGTTGCTCGAAGACGCCGAAGCCGTTCCCGTGCCGATCGGCGTGGGCCGCTGGTCCGTCGAACAGCCGGTGAGGATCGCAGCCGCGACCGCCGCCGTCCAAACCGCGAATCCCAATCCCCAACCCCATTTTGCCATGTCAGGGTAACCTCACCACCGTCACGCCGTAGAAAATCGCTCCGCCTTTCACGCGGTCAATCGAGATCGCCGTGATGCTCGTGTCGATCTGGATCGGCAGCAGCACCGACTCGGAGAGAAGATCCGTGGCCTTCGCCGACGGAAAGAGCACGTAAAACGGCGCCGCCGAAGCGTAGGGCGCTGAGCGCATCGTGAGCGTGAAGTATTGGTTCGAGCAGTTGCCCGCGTCGAAGTATCCGCCGACCACGCACGAAGAAGCCGATGGAGCCGTGTTGGGCGCGTCGATGGGCTTGGCTTTCACGATCACCTGAAGTTTGTCGGTCGAGTTCATGAAGCGGCGGTCGATCTGCACGTAGAGGCCGAGCTTGTTGAGCTCGGAAGCACTCGCCCCGGCGCACTGGTCGACGTCGGCGACTGTCGCGGTGCCGTTGTAGCCGTCGATCGTGTAAAATGCGCTCGCATCCGGATTGTTGTCGGTCGAAGTCGTGTCGAAGTAAGCGCAGCCCGTATCGCCGCCGGTATAGCCCGGCGTGCCGCCTGAGGTGCGCGTAGACGTGATGAAGACGCGCGCTTCGCTAAACCATGCCGGGATATTTCCGGATGCGATCTGGCTTCCGTCGAGATTGTAAAGACGTTGCGCTTTGACGGCGGTACCGGTGTTGGTGGCCAGGTCAAACGAGCCCGTGGAGTCGCCCTTGGGGATGATCTGAAACGCGTTGATGCCCGTGTAGCCGACCGAGGTTGTCGAGGAGGACGTGGTCGTCGAGGCGGTGGACGAGCTGGAGGCCGTCCCGCTTCCGGTGTTATCCGACTGGCAGGCGGTCAGCGCCGACGCCAATCCAAGCGCCAGGAAAGCCAGAACAGCGTCGTAGGCATGTCTCTTTTTCATCCCCGTACCCCTAAAATCCAAACCCCGAAGACACCCCTGTGTGTCCACCCACGGCAGGGGTTCTCATCTCTATAATCGACAAAAATACTATGTTTAATTATAGAGTTATTTGGTCGGGTAGGCAATTTTAGACTTTGCGGCTCTTTTTACTCGAAATGATTGGTTTTTTTCGATTCAATGGAGCCCATGAACTACCGTCGGATGCCTGCCGAGTTCGAGGAAGGTCTCGCGAACATTGGTCCAATCCGTCTAGGGGCATGCAGTGGAAACGACGTCGTTAAGCTCGCGGTTCCAGCCCTCATCCCACTCCTGCGCGTCTTTGCTTTCGACGGCAAGCCTTCCCAAAATATCGAGACGCTCTGAGCGCAGAACCATCGCCCTGAACTTCACCGGGCCGACGCCGCGCACGGTTTCTGAAAAAATCGGGACCAAAATCCGATACCAGGTTTCGGCAACGTAAGGAGCCGGCACTCCGGCCGGTGCTTTCGCGGCGAAGGCTTTGAGCCCTTCGCACGAAGCGACTCGCGGGGCTTCGACGACCCAGTCTTGCAAAGCGCCAATGGCGGTGCCGTTGCCGGTTTTCACGAAGCTTTCTGAAAATTTCCGCCGCAGCTCCGAAAATTCCCGTGCCGAGAGGTGATCTTTGATCCACGCGAAGAGGATGCTTGAGCGGATCGAACGGTCGTCGACCTTTTTTTCCATCGCGCGGATCTCGCTTCTCGGCATTCCCCGGTTTCGGGCGATGCGCTTGAGATCCAAGTACGAGAGCCGGTTTTTCGTGAAGCCCAGGAACTCCCACGGATTCATGAATACGGCGTCGTCCGAGAACACGACGGCGGTATCTCCGTCGTCGGGCGAGGTCAAAGCCGCCAAAACATCAGAGGATTTTCTCAAATGCAATTTCGCGCGGACCGCCGCTTCGAGATTCACGTAATAACGATAGTTGGAGCGCGAACCGTAGTAAGAAACCACCCGGTGCCGGTGCATGAGCGCTTTCGCCGACGCGTACCCGAGCGCGATAAGAATGCCGGTGGGTACGACCGCGATGCTCGCCGCGATCGCGGGTTGACCGACGGCCAGAAATACGAGAGGAAGCGACTGGCCTACGACGACACCGATGAACGAAGCCATGCCCACGTCGTTGCCTTTGAGCCGCGACGTGCTTCGGATGCTCGAGTAGTACTCGCCCGACTGCGCGTGAATCCAGGCGCCGAGCGTTGCCCAGTCGACCGAGTCTGCGCGCTCGAGCGCCGCCGTATTTCCCGCGAATTCGCGCTCCACGATTTTACGAAGCTCGGTTCCTAGCTCGTCGGGATCGGTTGGATAGCGCATTGGTGCGATGTCGCGGGAAGCGCCCTGCTGCCGGAGCTCCTCGGTGAGCAGCGTGATCAAGGTTTGGGTTCGGATTTGAATCGCGAGGCGCTCGAAGTCCTCGCGGGAGGGCGGGGCAGCCGTTTCGGCTGGGAGCCGCGGAATTTCCTGCGCGGGCACGCGCTTTGCGGGTGAAGCCGAGCATGCAGCCAGCCCAGCGATGAGTAAAAGCCAAGCAAAGACGCGCATATCTATGGTATCGTCGGATCGGTAACAAATGATGAAAGCTCACATGGGCAGAACTGACCTCACCGCGAAGATCCTCGATGTTTGCCGGAGGCTTAACGCCAAGAACATGCTTGCGTCGGCCGACGGCAACGTCAGCGCGCGACTGGCGGACGGCTCGATTCTCATCACCCCGACGGGGATGAACAAGGCGTGGATCCTCGAAGAGGATCTTGCCATTGTCACGCTCGACAACCGGATCGTCGAGGGCAAACCTTCAGGCGAGCGCCTCATGCACCTTGAGATTTATCGCCGTTGCGCGGAGGCGCGCGCGGTTGTGCACGCGCATCCGCCGACCGCGATCGCGTGGACGATCGCGAGGCCGGAACTCAAGGAACTTCCATGCGAGGCGATGTCGGAGCTGATTCTTGCCGTGGGCCGCGTGCCGATCGTTCCATACGCCCGTCCGGGAACGCCGGAGATGGGCACGAACCTCGCGGCGTATCTTTTAAAGCATCGCGTGATGATTCTCGCCAGGCACGGCGGCCTTTCGTGGGGAGAGGATCTCGACGAAGCTTACAGCGGAATGGAACGCCTTGAGCACTCCGCGGTGATTTTGAAAAATGCCGCTGAGCTTGGCGGAATCACGCCGCTGCCCGCCGAAGAAGTGAGGTATCTTTTCTCGATGCGCGAAAAGTTTGGGAATCGCACGCTGTGAAGACCCTGCGCTCGATGGGCCTTCGCCATCAGGACGGAAAACTTCTGCTTTTGGACCAGCAGCTTCTTCCTCGCGAAGAGAAGTGGCTCGATATTCGCGACCCCGACCAGATGATCGCGGCGATCCGCGCTCTTAAAGTTCGCGGAGCGCCGCTTATCGGTGTTGCCGCGGCGGTGGCTCTGGCTATACACGCCGAAGGCGGAGCGAATGCCCGAGAGCTGCGTGAGGTCGCGGGTGCGCTCCGGGCGTCTCGTCCTACCGCCGTCAATCTCATGGCGGCAATCGACAGAATGCTTGCCGCGCTGGAACGCGATGAAGACCTATCGAATGCCGCCGAAAGGATTTTCGACGAAGACGTCGAACTTTGCGAACGCATGGCCGAAAACGGCGCGGCGCTCATCGAAGACGGCGACGGAATCCTCACTCACTGCAACACCGGCGGTCTTGCCACGGCGGGAATCGGAACCGCGCTCGGCGCGATCCGGAAAGCGCACGAAAAAGGGAAGCGCGTTCATGTGTACGTCGACGAAACACGCCCGCTCCTGCAGGGAGCGCGCTTGACGTGCTGGGAGCTCAAGAAACTTGAAATCCCGCACACGTTGATCTGCGACAACATGGCGGCGGCCTTGATGCGGGCTGGAAGAGTGCGAAAGATTTTCGTCGGCGCCGACCGCATCGCCGCGAACGGGGACTTCGCGAACAAGGTCGGCACCTATGGTGTCGCGGTTCTCGCGCGCCATCACGGGATCGCGTTTCACCCGGTCGCCCCGAGGACGACGGTTGACCTCGCGTGTCCGACCGGCGATGATATTCCCATCGAGCAGCGTCAGGCCTCCGAGGTCAGCGGCGACGCGGCCCCCTCCGGCGTTTCGGCGTGGAACCCGGCATTTGACGTGACACCCGCCGCTCTCGTGAGCGCGCTCGTTTTGGACTCGGGAGTTTACGACGCAGTCGCGCTCGCAAGCGGCATGCTACGAAAGGCGGCTTAAGGAAAACGCATGAAGGAATCGATCGCTTTATTGACGTCGAAATACCAGCAGTTCGGGATTGAGCCTCCGAAGTTTCACGCCGTGCTCGGCTCGGGGCTAGGACTTGCGCTCGCCGAGAGCCGCACGGCCGCGCCCGGCTGGAAGCTCGCCGGAGAGCTGCCGTTTAAGGACGTGCCGGGCATCAATCCGGCAAGCGCGCCAGGGCATTCGGGCGTGTTCAAGTATTTCCGCCACGAGAAAAGCGGCCACGCCGCCTGCTTTCAGGTCGGAAGGCTTCACGGTTACGAAGGTCTCGAACCATCCGATGTCGTGCGTCCCGTGCTCGCGTCGTATTTCGCGGGGACGAAACAGTTCATCCTCACCAACGCCGCGGGCTCGCTGCATCGGGATTTCGGCATCGGCTCGGTGATGCTGATTCGCGATCACGTCAATCTCACCGGAAAGAATCCGCTTGTGGGGCCGAATCCACTGGGGCCAGACGGAAAAGAGCGCGGTCCGCGCTTTCCGGATTTGAGCCGGGCTTACGATCGCGAGCTTTCGGCGGAGCTGAAGAAAATCCTCGTCGAGGGCAAGTTCGAAGTGCACGAGGGCGTTTACCTTGGCCTTCTGGGGCCAAGCTTTGAGACTCCGGCTGAGATCGCGCTCTTCGCGCGCTGGGGACTTGACGCCGTCGGGATGTCGACGGTGTGGGAGGCGATCGCGCTCAAGCACGCGGGCGCGAAGCTTTGCGCTCTCTCGTTCATCAGCAATCTCGGCTGCGGTCTTGTCGACAAACCGCTCGATCACGACGCTGTGCTCAGCGAGACTTCGAAGTCGGCCAAACGCGTCGTGGACGCTCTGTTCGCGTTCGCCGCAACTTAAAAGGTGCCGACCTACTTTTCGTGGTGTGGTGCGCCGTAAGAAGTGAGTAGTGCCTCTTACGGCGCACCACACCACGAAAAGTAGGTCGGCACCTTTTAAAAGTAAGTCATCACCTTTTGAACAAAAGCCGATCCTTCAGATGGGAGAGAACCAGGAGGATCGCGCGTGAGGCAACCGGGCAAGAATTACCCAGTTTCCGTTTTCGCGAGGAGCGCCGTGATGGCGCTTGTCGCGCTGTCGTTCGCGTTTGTCGCGGCGTCGGCGCACGCGGCGTGGTTTTGCCCGTCGTTTCTAATAAAAGCGCCGGAATTTAAGTACGATGAATTCGTTGCCGCAAAACAGAATTTTGTCGAGCAGCTTCGAAAGGGCGAAAAGATCGCAGAAGGGAATCTTCCTCAAAAGCTTTCTCCAACGAAGATTCTGGCGCTTATCGAGGCGTCGGGTGAGTTCAGCGGCACTGACGTTCTTCACGTTTCAAAAATTCTAGCAGGCCCGAAGGCCGAGCGCGACGGACTTCTGAAGTTCGTGCGCTGGTTTAAAATCACGGAGGCGGTAGCCTTCCAGCCCATTAGAAGGGCTCTGACCTTGCGGCAAGCAGAAGACCTCGCGGCGGGGCTTTATCTCATCTCGAACCCAGCGTATCCGAATCTTCCGCGCTTACTCGCGAGGCGTATTCCGCCGCCCGTGCGCACGCTCATTCGAAAGCGTATCGAGACCGAACTTGCCGTAAAAAGCCTGGAGGGGGCGGCAAGAAGTCTTGGGATCCTGCGCGCGTCCGACCCGATTGAGGCGTTGCAACTCTGGCTGAGGAAGAACCCGTTTGTCATGGCCTCGGTCACGACCATCGCCCTCAATACGATCTGGATCAAATTCGCGGGCCTTCCCGGCCACCTTCCTTCGCTGCCGCTCACAGCGCAGAAAAGGATTCCGTCCGAGCTGCTCGAAAAAATCCGCCTGCACGGGTTCGACGCGGGCTATGAGGACGCGAAGAGGATTTTCGGCGCTTCGGCGAAGTTCGAGACGGGATGGAACGCGGCGCGAGCGGTGTTCGGAGTGCTCGTGACCGGCGTGCTGGTCTATTTCATCGTCGAGCATTACGACGACATTCGCATGCTGATCGGCATGGCGTTCGCCACGAAGGAAGACCTGAAAAAATATCAGGATGAAACCTTCAACTGCGATCAGGTGCGCGCCGAGCAGTTTCAGAGCTGGAAAGACTCGTTCCTCGCCTTCGAAGGGCGCGAGCCAGATCCGGTCAAGGATAAAAAAGAGTGGGACGAGACCTACGACTCGATCTACAACACGCCGTGCGACGAGCTTAAGGTCAAATTCGACTGATCGCCGTTGTTACTCGATCACCGAGTCGCGCGCCTCGGCCGACTTTTCGAGAAAGCTCGTGCCGAGGGCCACGCAAAAGAGAACGACTCCGGCTCCGACTAAAACGCCCGCCACGATCCGGACAGTCTTGGTGTTGCCCATGATCGGGGCAAAAAGCCACGTATTCGCAAGAGGGGTCAGCGTCGACAAGAAGACGAGAACGCCGAGCCCCGCCGAGCCGAACGCGATGTATTCGAGGGTTTCAGGAGTCACTTTCACCTGCGCGGCGGCGTATTTTTCGAGCTCAAGCGCCATGCTTTGAAGGGCCTGCTCCATCTCCACGCGCGACTTGACCGCACCGCGGGCCGAATCGAGCTGAAGAACGCGGCTCGCGAGCCGGTGCCTGAGGTCGTTTTTTCGGTACGCCGCGATCGCGAGGTCGAGCATTTTCTCGGAAGGCCTGTTCTTGATGCGGAAAACGAGATCGCTGCCGTCTTTTTCAGGCGGCGCGATGAGAAAATCGGTCGCGATTTTCTGGTCGAGCTGTTCAACCGTAACGGCCGTGCCGTCGAGTTTCTGGATTTTCCATCCGGCCGCGAGCTGTTTCTGGATCGCAAGCTTTGCGGAGGCGAGGGGATCGACGCTCGCCGCGTTCCGGCTGGCGTTCGCCAGCGCCGGCAACGCCGCCATCTGCAGCGAGATCAACATGCACAGGATTTTTGAGATCGTGGTTTTCATTTTTACTTCCTTATTTCGATCAGCTCATTATCGCTCGT
>JACPKS010000001.1 GCA_016186905.1 Deltaproteobacteria bacterium | reverse complement strand
AATTCCGGCGGCCACGTGGAGAACGCGATCCGCCCGCCTGGCTTCAATACTCTCAGCATCTCGCTTACGGCGACCTGAGGCCGAGGCGCGAACATATGCCCGAACTGGCTTAGAACGGCGTCAAAGGAAGCGTCCTGGTAGGGAAGCGCTTCGACGTCACCCTCGGTGAACTCGATCTCTACCCCTGCGGTCGACGCGTTTTGCTTGGCGCGCTCGAGCAATACGGGAGAAAGATCGAGGCCGCGAACCCTGGCTCCGAGCCTCGCGGCGGTGACGGCGACGACGCCCGTTCCGCAGCCGACGTCAAGAACGGATTCGCCAGCCTGAACGACCGCGAATTTCGCGAGCGCAGCGGCCGGCAGCATCGTGAAGGTCTCAAGCGGAGCGAACAGTGCCCACGATTCCTTCTGAATGGATTTGAACTGCGCAAATGGGTCATTCGTCATCACGGCTAGACTACAGCCCAAGAAACGGCGGAAATCAAGTTTACATTAATTGAGCCAGAAGCGCCGCGAGGAGACCCCCGGCGGGGATGACGGCCCAGACCGGCGCGCGGGTGCGGGTGGCCGCGAAAAAGGCGGCGGCGGCGATCGCGAGAAAAAGCGCGCGGCTCTGCGGACCGCCCGCCGGAAGTGGCGACGCGGCCAGCCTCGCGAGCGCGAACACCAGCGTGCCGGTCACGGCGGCGATCGCCCACATCACGAAGCGAGCGGTGCCTTCGCGCCCCGCGAGCTTGCGCTCGGCGATCGGGAACCACGTCAGGATATTGAAAAACGCCGCCGCGAACACCGCAACCGTAGCGAGAATCGCGCCTCCAAAACCCAGCACCCTGTAACCGACGAACGTCGAAGTGATGATGACGGGCCCGGGCGTGATCTGCCCGAACGCAAGGGCATCCATGAACTGATGCGGGGTGAGCCAGTGGAAGCGTTCGACGACGTCGCTTGCGAGCATCGGGATGATCGCAAGGCCCGTCCCGAAAGTAAACGCTCCGGCTTTGACGAAAATATAGATCAGCTGGATGGGGCGCGGAGCGGATGCAAGCCAGTCGTGCGTCACGGGGGCGGCATTCGTGACGGCATGTGCGTCGAAAAATACGAATTGCGTGGCGAGAACCGCAGTCGCGATTGCGATGCACAGGGCGGTTAAGACCGTCCTGCTCCCGCGAGAGAAAATCTTTGGAAGGAAAACGCCTGCAATGCCGAAGCCCAGGATGACAAGCGGCTCGATCGACGGCTTTAGGCAAGTGAAGGCGCACGCTAGCAACGCGAGAACCCAGAACAGCCCACGCGTTTTGTAGGGGCGCGCAAGTCTCCAGATGCCGTCGGCGATCACGCCAAGGGCTGCCGCCTGCATTCCGAAAAGAATCGGGCGCGTCCACGAAAGGCTTTCGATCGAGGTGTAGAACGCGGCGAGCGCGATCATCATGAAGAACGCGGGGGTGATGAGCGCAAGCCCGGCGACGATTCCGCCAAGCGTGCCCGCGCGCGCGCGGCCGAGGTAGATCGCGAGCTGCGAGGAGACCGGGCCGGGAAGCGCTTTGATCAGCGCGATGGCCCGCGCGAAGCGTTCGAACGAAATCCACTGCCGCTCTTCGACGAGCTCGCGCTGGAAGAGCGCGATGAGCGCCAGCGGGCCGCCGAAGCCTAAAAAGCCCTGGCGGAGAAAATAACGCAAAACCTCCGACAGTGTGCCGGCCGGGCGAGCGTCCGCCGGGCTTTCGCTATTAAGCAAAATACTTCCCCTGATAGCTGCCTCGCCGCGCTAACGCGCGTGTTTCTTCTTTGCGGGCAGCTTCTTGGATTTTGGAGCGGCTTTGCGGGCGGAAGCACCATTGCTTTTCGCGTGTTTGCTCTCGCCCGCGCGTTGAAGGTTCACGACGACGTCACCCATCCGGCTCACGACGTTTTTGAGCTGGGTGATCTCGAAAGCCGCTTTCTTCAAATCCGAGTCGAGCGCGGAGAGCTTGCGATCGCTCTCCGCCATCTTGTTTGCAAGCTCGGTGACTTTTTGCTGCGTTTGCTGCTGCGCCGAGCAGCCGGTCATGAAAGCCGTCGTCGCCGCGAGCGCGACCCAAATAAACGCCGTCGATATTTTCAACTTCCGCATTCGTTAACCTCCAGAGGTTAGAACATGAAACGCTTGTTGCTGATGTTCGTGAGGATCGCGATCCCGAGCAGCGACGTGATCAACGAGGAGCCGCCGTAGCTCATGAACGGCAGCGGCACGCCGACGATCGGGAGAATCCCGCATACCATCCCGATGTTGATGACCACGTGCCAGAAAAAAATCGTCAAAATCCCCAACGCCAAAAGCGTACCAAATTTATCATGCGAGACATAGGCAATATTCAGGCCGGTGAGGAAGAGCAGCGCGAAGAGGGCCAAAAGCACGAGCGCGCCCAAGAATCCGTGCTCTTCGCTGAACACCGCGAAGACGAAGTCAGTGTGGTGTTCGGGCAGAAAGTTGAGCTGCGACTGCGTTCCCTTCTTGAATCCCTTACCGAGAAATTTACCGCCGCCGATCGCGATCATCGACTGGATGCTGTTGTACCCGGAGCCTTTCGGGTCGGACATCGGGTTCACGAACGTCACGAGGCGCTGGCGCTGATAGTCTTTCAACCCGTACTTGTAGGCGATCGGCATCGCGATCACGCAGGTGGCGGCGAGGATCAGCAGGCTCTTCCGGTCGATGCGGATGAAAAGCATGAGACTCGCGAACGTCAGGATGAGAATCATCGCGGTTCCGAGATCGGGCTGCATCATGATGAGGGCTGCGGGAACGAGGATCATCGTGGCTGGCAACCAGATGTCGCGTAGCCGGTAGCCGCCCGTCGTGCGGTCGTTTTCGAAATATTTCGCCATCGCGATCACCGCCGCGAGCTTCATGAACTCGGAGGGCTGCATGCGAAAGCCGCCGAAGCCGATCCAGCGCCGGCCTCCGAGCGAGGCCTTGCCCGCGACCAGCACCAGCACGAGAAGCAGGAGGTTTCCGAAGTAGATGAGATAACCGTAGCGCGAGAGCAGCTTGTAATGGAATGCGAGAACGATCGCCGCGAGAACGGCGCCAAGACCGAACCAGATCATCTGGCTCTTGTAGTACGTCATTCCACCGCTACTGATGGCCTCGCGAAAGGTCGCGGAGTAGAGGTTGAGCACCCCCATCGCGATAATCGCGAGCGTGATGAGGATGAGAGTCCAGTCGAATTGTCGCAGGCGTTCTTGTTCCATCAGTCTCCTACCGTTTCCTCGGGCGGAACTTCGGCCGCCGGAGCCGTCTTCCGCGCCGCGGATTTTTCCTTGCGCGCAAGTTTGATCGCGGCGTCGCTGTATTTATCGGGCATGTACTTCTGAAGATACGCCTTGATCACCGTGAGTGCCACGGGCGCGGCCATGGTGGCTCCGTGGCACGAGTGTTCGGTGACGACCGCGACCGCGATCGTCGGGTCGTCGGGCGGCGCGAAGGCCGCGAAGAGGCCGTTGTCGCGCAGGTTGAACGGCATGTTCTCGCACTTCGTGGAACGAAGCTTTGCCGCGGAAAGCCCGATGACCTGCGTGCTTCCCGTTTTGCCGGCCACGTCGATGCCGGGAATATGCGCCCCGTAGCTTGTGCCGCGCGGATCGTTGACGACCTGGTACAGCCCCTTGTGAACGAGATCCAGCGTCTTTTGGCTGATCGCAACCTTGCCTAGCGGCTCGGACTGGAACTCTTTTAAGATGCGTCCATCGGGGCTTTCGATGTACTTCACGAGAAAAGGTTTCCAGAGAGTTCCGCCGGTGGCGATCGCCGCGTAGGCGTTCGCGAGCTGGAGCGGCGTCGTCAAAACGTAACTTTGCCCGATCGCGCACGAAAGCGTCTCGCCGGGGCTCCACTCCTGGCCGTAGCGGCTTCGCTTCCATTCCTCTGTGGGGATGAGGCCAGCGGCCTCGTGCGCGAGGTTGATGCCGGTTTTGCGCCCCAAGCCCAGCATCATGGCGTATTTCGCGATGTTGTCGATGCCGAGCTTCTGCGAAACCTTGTAGAAGAAGATGTCGCAGGATTGAGTAAGCGCTTGCACGACGTTCATCGTGCCGTGGCCGTGTTTTTTCCAGCAGTGGAAGGGATGATTGCCGAACGGCAGCACGCCGCTGCAGTTGACGGTGAAATTTTCGTCGATCACGCCTTCCTCGAGCGCCGCGATGGCGGTGATCGTCTTGAAAGTCGACCCCGGGCTGTAGTGATCCTGGATCGTCTTGTCGCGCAGCGGGTGGTAATCGTTGTTCAAGAGCTCGTTCCAGCGCTCCGGCGAAATGCCGCGCGAAAACTCGGTCGGATCGAAGCTCGGCTGGCTGAGCGACGCGAGGATCTCGCCGGTCTTCGGATTGATCGCGATGACCGCGCCGATTTTTTTGTCGCCAAAAAGCTTGTGCATCGCCTCGAGGGCGGCGACCTGCAGGTCCTGGTCGATCGTGAGAATGAGGTTCTTGCCGGGAACGCTCGGCTTGCTCTGCAGGCCGCCCGCGATGCTGTCGGTGGCCTTCCGGCGATGTCCGAAGGCGTCGACCTCGAGATAGTCTTCGCCGTCGATTCCCCGCAGAACCGATTCCCAGCGGGTTTCGAGCCCCGACTTTCCGCTGACGTCGCCCATTTTATAGGGAATGCCGTCGGCGCTGAGGCCGCGGTTGAGTTTCGGCAATTCCGCGGCGTTGACCTCTCCGATGTAACCCATCAGGTGCGACGCCAGATCGCGGTAGAGGTTCGTGCGCTTGATGTCCATCATGATGTTCGCGCCGGGAAGTTCCAATTTATGCGACTCAATCACCGCGACTTCCTCGTCGCTTAAGTCCTGCTTGATCTTGATGGGAAGAAAGCGCGGCTGCCCCTTCGCGGCCTCGAGCGTGTTCAAAATGCCGTCTTGCTTGACGCCGATGATCCGCGAGATGTGCTCGACGGTTTTTTTCCATTCCTTCGTCGAGTAGAGCTCTTCGGGCGTCAGTTCGAGGTCGAACGCCGGGCGGTTGTCGACGATGAGTTTCTTGTTGCGGTCGAAAATCATGCCGCGAGGGCTTTTGACCTTCACGCGCTTGATGCGGTTTTCCTCGGAGTAGCGGCGCAACGTATCGCCCCGGATGACCTGCAGGTACCACAGCCGCGCGAAAAGCAGCGCCAGCGCCGTGCCCAGCACGATGTAAAGATACCGGAAGCGGCTCTGAAACTCACGGATCTGCTCGTCTTGGCCCAGGAACGACACGGTTCATATCTCCTTGTTCAAGTCGTAGTCGTCTTCGGCGTGCGCGTCAGACCACGTCCGCAAGTCGAGCCGGTGGAATAACTCGAAAAGAATCGGCAGGATCGCCGCTTGAACGGCCAGGCTCGGCACGAAGTGAAGAAGCAGGTGCTGTGCGGCGTTCTGCGAGCGGCCTTGCAGCCCGAGCAGTACGAGAATGCCGATCTGTTTGAGCGCGAAAAGCGCCGCACCCATCCCCGCGGTCGCGACCGCCTTTTTGATCACGAAAAGGCGGCTGAAAAGATGCGCGAGCAAAAAGACGTAAACGTAGGTCGTGAGAAGAAAATGCTGGCCGGCGCCGCTATGGGCCTGCATGACGAGCGACGCGAGAATCGTGAGCAGGCTTCCTTCGACGAGGCTTCTTCGGTATCCGAAATAAACGGCCATGACGAAGACGATGTCGGGGTGCAGGTAGTTGAACGGCCAGTAATGGAAAACCGTCGACTGCAGGATCGCCGCGCATACGGCGATCAGCAGGTAGATCACGAGATTCAGCCGTCGAAAAAAACCGCGGTACATATTTTCCGGCCTAGAGGATGTTCTTGTCTTGTTTGAGGATCACGAGAACTTCCTCAAGCTTGCTGAAGTCGACGCTTGGGCGCACGACGACGGTTTGCGTGATGCCGTAGCTTTTTTTCGCGACCTTCAGCACGTTTCCTAGCATCAGTCCTTTCGGGTAAATACCGTCGAGGCCCGACGTGACGATCGTGTCGCCGGCCTCGATGTCGTCGGTGCGCAGCACGTATTTCAGGATGCACGCCGTATCGGTCATGCCCTCAAGCAGCCCGTGCGCGCGCGAACGTTGCACGATCGCGTCGATCGACGAAAGGTCGTCGAGCATCGTGAGGATGTCGGAATATTCCGGAGCGGTCCTCAAGATCTTTCCGACCACGCCCTCGTGCGTGACGACGGCCATGCCCTTCTCGATGCCGGCGCGCGCGCCCTTGTTGATGCGGATCGACTTAAACTCGATGCTCACGTCCTTGGCGATGACCTGAGCGGTGATCTTGCTCTCCGGGATACGCTCCTGCAACTGCAGGAGCGCACGCAGGCGCTTGCTCTCGGCTTCCATTTCCTTAAAATTATGGAGCGCGTTGTTCAAGCGCCGGTTCTCCTCGACGACTTCAGCGTGGGTCTTGTTGAGATTGACGACGAAGATGTACCGTTGCAGAAAATGCGCCGCGTGATCGACGGCGTACGTGATCGCTTCCTGCACGGGCGCTGTCACGAAAAGCACGGTCCGGTCGAAAAAGCTGAAATCCGACTTTTCCTGTTTGCTTGTGTTAAGGGCGAGGATGGGAAGCAAAAGCAGAATTGCGATCGAGACGTAAAACCGGTATTCCTTGAGCAGCTTGAACATTTTATATGAACTATAACACCTAGGTCAGACAAACTCGAGGGTCCCATGCTTGGAAAAATGCGAAAAAGTTTCGGGCCGGTGGTCGCCGGCGCCATTATCGGCGCGATCGCGCTCGTCTTCGTTTTCTACGGAGTCTACAGCCCGAAAACGGCGAGCCGTTACAGTAGCGGCGGAGCGTTCGCGGCGAAGGTCAACGGAGAGACGGTAGGGTTGAATGAATTCGAGCGCGAATACCGTTCGCGCATGGAATATTACGAGAACATGTTCAAGGGGAAGGCCGATCTCGAGATTCTAAAGAAGCTCGGCCTTCGCCGCCAGGTGCTTGACGAGTTGATCGGGCGAAAACTCGCGTTGCAAGAGGCGAGAAAGCTCGGCTTCGTGATCTCCGACGTCGAAGTGCGCGAGAAGATCGAGGCGATGACGTACTTCAAGAAGGACGGCAAGTTCGATCCCGCGACGTATCGGCAAATTCTCGCCGCGAACCGGTTGTCGCCGCCGGATTTCGAAGAGACGATCCGCGACGACGCGCTTCGGGCCCGCGCAGCGGAGTTCATTCAGGGAATTCCCAAGGCATCCGACAGGGAGCTTCGTGACGAGTATTTCACGGCTGAAGATCGCCGTCAGGTGGATTACGTGTTCCTCGATCGGGCCGAGCTGCGAAAAAAAATGGTGGTCCACGACGTCGAAATCCGGGAATTTCTGAAAAAGCCCGAGAATCTCGAGCAAGCGAAGAAATATTACGAGCAGGCCAAGCAGGAATATATGAAGCCCGCCAAAAAAAATAGCGAGAAGGCCGCGGCCCCGAAAAAAGGAGAGAAGGCTCCTCCTCCGGAAAAGCCCGAGTATCTGACTTTTGAGGAAGCCAAACGCGC
The DNA here is from genome assembly GCA_016186905.1 of Deltaproteobacteria bacterium. GTDB lineage: Bacteria > Bdellovibrionota > UBA1018 > UBA1018 > UBA923 > JACPKS01. Next base: position 63,565 of record JACPKS010000001.1, on the reverse strand, counting down.
CGTGATCATCGACGTCATCAAAGATCGCCGTACGCAGGAACTCACGAAGTCGAATTCGGATCTTGCCGAGGAAGTTTATGCGAAAGCGGAAAAGAGCTCTCCCGCGGAGTTCAAAGCGTACTTGAAGTCAAAGGGCCTCGAGCTCAAGACGAGCGAGAAATTCAACCGATCGCAGGCCGCGATCGCGGGGATGGGCCCGGTCACCGGCTTGATCACGGATGCGTATCGGCAGCTTTCGCCGCTCGAAAAACACGCCGTGCTCTACCACGCGGGCGTGAATCACGTCGTGGCGCTGAATCTACGGGTTTTCAAACCGGCGGATGGCGATTTTTTCAAGAGCCGCGACGGCCTCGCCAAATCGCTGCAGATGAAGAAGGCGCAGCAGGTCTACCGCGATTGGATGGAAGAGGCGCGCAGGAAATCGGAGATCGTGGTGAACAAGGCGGTCGAAGCCGAAGGGGAAGCGGAAGACGCGGCGGAGTGATAAAAAAAGGGAGGGCCCTTCCGAGCCCTCCCCCTTACAAAAGTCTTTTTCGGGTGCAAAAGACATAAAACCAATGAACTTTTACTAGCGAAAGAGGGCAGGGTTAGGCAAGGGGAATTTGGCGGTTTGAGTAAGCCGAAGGTTTATGCCTTGAGTTCAGGAAACGCCCCGTAAGAGATTCTGGATTTTCGATGATTTCTTCCGGCGTGCCGGCCGCCACGAGGCGGCCGCCGTGTTCGCCGCCGCCGGGGCCCATGTCGATGACCCAATCGGCCTGCGAAACGAGCTCCAGATTGTGCTCGATCACGACCACCGTGTTTTTCTGGTCGACCAAATCGTGCAAAACCGCGAGCAGGCGCTTCGTGTCGTCAAGATGCAGTCCGGTTGTCGGCTCATCGAAAACATAGAGCATGTTCGACGTGGATTTTTCCTGCAGCACCGACGCGATCTTCAGGCGCTGCGACTCGCCGCCCGACATCGTCGTCGAGCTCTGCCCGAGCTCGAGATAGCCCAACCCCGCTTTTTTCAGGGTCTGCAGCTTCGCCGAGGTCGAGGGATACTCGCGGAAGAGCTCGATGCACTCGTCGACCGTGGCGTGCAGAAGCTGGTCCACGTTTTTCCGTTTGAATTCCACCTCGAGAACGTTCTTTTTGAATCTTTTTCCGCCGCACTCCTCGCAGGGAAGCCTGATGTCGGCCATGAAGTGCATCTCAAGCGTGATTTCGCCTTCGCCCTTGCAAACGGGGCAGCGGCCGCCGTCCACGTTGAAGGAAAAATGCTGGGGGCCGTATCCGCGCCGGATCGAAAGCGACTGGTTGGCCAGGATTTTGCGGATGTCCTCCCAGATTTTCAAATACGTCGCTGGATTCGAGCGCGCGCTCTTTCCGATCGGCCGTTGGTCGAGCAGCACGACGTCGTTTAGGTAGTCGGCGCCGTAGAGGCGCAGGAATTTTCCGACCGGCACATTCTCCTTGTGAAAAAGCCGCGAGAGCGCGTTGTAAAGAGTTCGGTGAACCAAAGTCGTTTTGCCGCTGCCGGAAAGACCCGTGACCGCGATAAACTGATGCAGCGGAAATTCCACGGTCACCTCCCGGAGGTTGTTCTCGCACGCGCCGACGATCTTGAGCGCTTTCGCGCCGCGCGGCCGGCGAGTCGGCGGAGCGGGAATCGAAAACGCGCCCGTAAGATATTTCGCCGTGAGGCAGCCTTTCGCGTCGAGAACCTTATCGAGCGGGCCTTGCACGATGACTTCGCCGCCCTTGCGGCCCGCATGCGGCCCAAGTTCGATCATGTAGTCGGCGGCAGCGATGACGTCGAGGTCGTGCTCGACGACGACGACGGTGTTGCCGTGATCGCGCAACTGATGAAGCAGCCGGATCAGTTTTTCGGTGTCGGCGGGATGCAGCCCGATGCTGGGCTCGTCTAAAACATACAACGTCGAGCAGAGACGATTGCCGAGCTGGGTCGCCAAGCTGATGCGCTGGCATTCGCCGCCCGAGAGGGTTTTTCCGAGGCGACTTAAAGTCAGGTATCCCACGCCGACGTCGTTCAGGAACCGTACCCGGCCGCCGATCTGCTTCAAAATATCCCGCGCGATCTCTCGATCCTGCTTGGGCAGCGCTTTTTCGCCGGCAAGCTTCGTGAAATACGCGTTCGCGTTCTCGATCGAGAGCGCCAAAACGTCGGCCATGCTGCGCGAATCGACGCGCACCGCGAGCGCTTCGGCCTTGAGCCGCGAACCCTTGCACGAAAGACAGAGCTTCGGATTTTGGTAGCGGCGGATGAACACGCGGACGTGAAGTTTGTACTTCCAGTCTTTCAATTCCTCGAAACAGCCGCGAATGCCGGGAAAAAGCTTTCCGCCGCCGCCGTCTCCATTCCAGATCAAATCGCGTTGAGCCGAGCTCAAGTCCTCATAGCGTTTGCCGGTGCCGATCTTGTGCTTCTCGCAGAATTTCATCAGGTCGTCGTGCCAGTCGCGGTACGCCGGCTTCGTGAACGGATCGACGGCCCCGTTGCGCAGGGTTTTTCGTCTGTCGGGAACGACGAGGTCTTCGTCGAGCTCGAGGTTGAAGCCGAAGCCCGAGCACTCGGCGCACGCGCCGAGCGGGCTGTTGAACGAGAACATCTGCGGTTCGGGTTTGCGATAATCGATGCCGCAGGCGTCGCAGCGGAATTTCGACGAGAACTGCACGTATCGCCAGGGCTCGTCTTTGGCGCCCACGAACGCGACCGCGATGCGCCCACCGGCCTGCGCCAGCGCCTGTTCGATCGCTTCAAGAAGGCGCGAATCCTTGACGGGATCGCCGGGCAGCGACATGCGGTCGATGACGAGATACGCGGCTTTGAGTTTCGGCGGAAGTCCGTCGAGCGCAGCCAGTTCCGCGATCGCCTCGCCGTCTGTTTCGGCGTCCAGCACGATGCGCTCAAAGCCCGCCTGAACGAGCGACTTTCTTTTTTCGGGCCAGAATTTCTTCGCGAGAAGTTTTTCAGAAAGCGGAGCGAGAACGTAAAAACGTGAACCCGCGGGCTCGGCGGCGAGTTTGCGCGCGATGGATTGCGGGTTATCCGCTTCGACGCGCGTGCCGCATTTTACGCAGGATGTTCGTCCGATCTTCGCGAAAAGCAGCCGCAGATAATCATAAAGCTCGCTCATCGTCGCGACGGTGGAGCGGCTGTTGTTGACGTGGTTTTTTTGCTCGAGCGCGATCGCCGGGCTGATGTTGTCGAGCGAGTCGATGTCGGGCTTCGCCATTTTCTCCAAGAACTGCCGCGTGTAGGTCGAGAGCGATTCGACGTAGCGGCGCTGGCCTTCGGCATACAAGGTGTCGAAGACGAGCGAGGACTTGCCCGAGCCCGACAGTCCCGTCACGATCGTGAATCGCTTGAGCGGGATGTCGATGTTGATGTTCTTGAGATTGTTCACGCGCGCGCCGCGCAGGCGCATGAATCTCGGCTCTTCCGGCGTTTCCAAGTCGAATTTTCCCCGTCAGGGCAGGGTATGGGAATTTGTCGAAAGGTGCCAGCCTACTTTTTACGGCGCCTTGCAGCGCGAGCAAGGGATTCAAGCTCATCTGGGCACTGAACAGTCAAATAAGCTCCCTGAAAAAAATCGCCGCTGGCATCACGTAGTAGTCCATTCCGTCGATTTTGCGATGAGAGCTGGTGCCGAAATCATTCACGAGCTGGATGCAGGGCGGGCTCCCGTGCTTTTTGCTTCCCGAAAGAAGCGCTTTCTGGATCGATCGGTCATTTAGTTTGGCCTCGACCATGAACCATGGATTTCTATTCTTCAGCACGATGAAATCGACTTCATTTCTCTCCTTGTCCCTGAAATAGCGCAGCGAGCACTTCGCCAGGCCGGAGTCAGTCATGTAATCGACGAACTTGTTCAGGTGGCACGCGACCATGTTCTCAAAGCGGATCGCCGGGTCGTCGATCTCGGACCAATCCCAGAGATAAATCTTCCTTTCTTTTTTCAGAGAACGAGCCACCTTTTCGCTGTGGCACGGCAAACCGAAGAGGTAATAGAATTCCTCCAGAAGCGACAGCCAAAGCCGGATGCTGTCGTGGGAAACGGAAAGGTCCTCCTTCAGGGAGTTCAGGGAGAGCGGGCTCCCGATTTTGGAGGGGAGCAATGCAACCATCGACTCGAAAAGACTGAGTTCGCGGATTCGCGTCATGTCGCGGATATCCTCGCGGACGAGGCGCTCGTGCCGGTTTTGCAGCCATTGGTTGTAATGACGGTCGTTCGCTTTCGTGAACGGCTCAGGAAACCCCCCGAAACGTTCCAGAAGTTTCCACGTTTCGATCAGTTCAGAACTGCCCGGCTTAGCTTCTCTCAAAACCGCATCCAGCTCGAGCGGTTCGAGTGGCTTGCGGTTCACGCCGAGGATTTCGCCTGCCGTGAATGGATGCATGGTGTATTTGATGTATCTGCCGAGCAGGCTGTCGCCGCCCCTTCTGTAGACATCGAGACGCGCGCTTCCGGTAACATGGATCTTGCAGTGGTCGCCGTGCGCGTCGAAGCCGCCCTTCAGGAAATTTTTCCATCTGGGGAATTTGTGGATTTCGTCGAAGTAGACGGAGTCGCCTTCAAACAAGGAGTCCGGTTCAGCCGTGATGCGCCGCCGGTCGGGAAGCCGATCCCAATTGTAAATCGAACCCGGAAGGGATTTGGAAAGCTGGGTGAACAACGTCGTCTTGCCGACCTGTCGGGGGCCGGAAACGAAGATCATTTTTTCGTACTTCTCCCGTTCCGTGAGAAGAACGTCTGTCAAAAATCGGTGCATGCTTAAAAAGCATATCGGTCTACCCAAAAAAAGTCTAGACTTTTTTTGGGTAGACAAAAAATGATATCCTCAGCGAAGCGAAGCCTTTTTTGATTGTTTCAGAGGCTGCCCAGCGCAACCAGCCAGATCATCGCGGAGAGAACTACGGGGAGGATCAGTGTTTCCATTTTTATCCTTCAGTCTTTTGCGCAGGAATGCTTAGAGATGATGCGCGTTCCTCGCGCGGGAAATCAGTAATTTACGATCACTCGTTCAGTATCTAAAATGCCTCTAACTCTGGAGAATTCCTGCAATTCGACTTCAAGGCGGCCGCAGGAGTTAGCCATAATGCTGAAGCTGCCAGAGTGGCCTTGACCAGCGCCCAACTTCGGTAACATGAACCTCTTTCCGTCATGAACGATGCTGTTGAAATAGGAATTATGCAAAGCAACTCTCACGATCTTCTGATGGTTAATCGTCGCGGTAACCGAGCTAGTTTCCGAAAGAAATTTAGAGTCGCTTCTAAAATTTGCTTCGTCTTCATGCTGCGTCGGATTGAGCACGATTTCCGCGTTCGCATAAGCGGAGATCAACATCGATAAGAGGAACGCGATTGATGTTTTTTTCACTTTCCAGCTCCTTGCAGTTTTAATCCAAGGGTTTCCATCCGCCGAGCGCGCGGAAATCCTACGCCATACTCGGCGTACTATAGACCCTGCACGCGGCGCGCCAGCGCGGCAGCGGTTTAAACTCAGGAGGACGCGCGCTGTTAAGGAAGTCAACATGCAGATGTCTAAAAATTATACAGAAACGCCAGTGTTTCGAGAGTTGCCATAAAACTATAAATATAGTAAACTATAAATCATGAAGTCCTCAAAAATGAGCTTTGATTTCAGCGACAAGCCCGAACTGGTGGCGTTATTGCGCACCTACGCCGCCGAATCGGGAAAATCCCAAAAGACCATTCTCGTGACCGCGCTAGAGGCATATTTTTCGTCGCAGATGGAGAATCGAATGCTTCTCAAGGCGGCCGAAAAAAGCTTCAAAGAATGGGAAAACGAAGACGATGAAATCTATAACGATCTTTGACGTCGTTCTCGTCCCGTTTCCATTCGCTGACCTGAAGGCCGCAAAGCAGCGCCCATGCCTCGTTCTCGCGAAGGTTTCGCCGCAGCGGCTCGAGGATCATTTCATCGTCGCGATGATTACGAGTCAGCTTGGCGAGCAGTCGCTGCGCTTTCCTTCGGACGTATTGCTCAAACAGCACGACGGTGCCGGTCTTCCGAAGCCGAGTCTCGTGCGACTTTCGAAAGTGGTCACGTTGGAGACCGCGCTCATCCGCAAAAAGCTCGGCTCGCTTCAGTCCCTCGATCGAAGATTGGTGCGGCAGCAATTCCGTTTTCTTTTTTCGGAACTCGTTTAACCCGCGCGAGTTCGGCACCATTTGCCGGTCCGCGCGGGGCTGTGTGAACGCGACACATCTTTAGGCCCCCATTTCGGAGTCGAAGAGTGGGGCATGGACCGCAAACAGCTCCTGCGGCTGTGCCATCTCTGCGGCAATATCAACGAGGCCGAGGCTGCCGAGGTCTTGAAGTGCCTGAGATGCGGGAAAGCGTTCCTGCCCGTGAACTATTTTCAGAAAATGCGCGAGCGCGCGATTCAGGCGGGCCATCCGCTCGAAGACATGCCGGACTTTCCGATGAATCCGCTCTACGGCCTGCTCGTTTTTTGGTAGCGCCTCAACCTTGGTGATGAATAACCGGCTTCTCCGGTCCGCGACTGACTTTGACGCAATTACGTCCGCCTTCCTTGCATTCGTAGAGCATGTTGTCGGCGGCCTTAAGAACGACTTTGGGATCGGCGCCGTCGCGCGGAAACGCGCTTACGCCGATGCTGATGCTTACGAATCCCAGCGGCTGCTTTTCGCCGTGCTCGAATTTCGTTTCGCGCACCGCTGAGCGGATGCGCTCGGCGATCATGGCGGCTTCATCGGAATCGGTCTGCGGAAGCAGAACCACGAACTCCTCGCCGCCGTAGCGGCACGGAAAGTCGGTCGTGCGCACGCAGCTTCGCAGAATCTGCGCGTACTGTTTCAGAAGCGCGTCGCCGGCCGGATGGCCGTTCTGGTCGTTGTATTTCTTGAAGTGATCGATGTCGCAGAACACGATCGCGTACTTCGTGCGGTAGCGAAGCGCGCGCGCGTGCTCCATTTCGAGGAGTTTCGAGAATTGGCGGAAGTTCGTGAGGCCCGTCATGCCGTCGGTGGTCGCCATCTCCTCGATCTGCTTGATGTAGTCCTTCATTTTCGTGATGTCGCGGACGATGAACTGCAGAACCTCCGTGCCGTCACTGAGCTTCAAGGGACTAAGCGCCATCTGCGAAATCATCGGCTTGCTCGCTTCGGCCGACTGGACCTTGAGCGGCACCTCGAACGTTTTGGGATGGTAGCGCCGCGAGGCGATACGCACCATCTTGCGGAATTCGTCGAGCGCTTCGGGTACCGGAAGGTCGAATATGTTCCACGACGCCTCGATCGTCTCTTTGGTGGCCTGAAGGATTTTTTCGGATGAGTCGTTGGCTTCGATGATCTTTCCGCTGTCGAGCGCTACGAGCACGATGGCGTCGAGCGACCGGTCAAACAGGTCGAGATATGCGGCTTTCGCGGCCGGCGTTTGCGGATTTCCGTTGGCATGCTGAGCGGGACTTGCCGCTGGCTGAAGTGTTTCTTCCGACATGGGAAGAGAGTATCATCAAGCGCGGCTTCGCGGCAAGATCTGCCTTGAATTCCGCGTGATTCGAGTGAATGATTGGGTTCAAATGCAGGCGCCGTCGACAGACAAGGCTGAAAGAAAACCCGAGTGGCTCAAGGTTCGCGCGCCCGGAGGGCTGCGCTACACCGAGATCCGCCAGAAGCTGCGCGACCTGAAGCTTTTCACGGTATGCGAAGAGGCCCGTTGCCCGAACATCGCCGAGTGCTGGATGGGCGGCACGGCCACGATCATGCTCCTAGGCGACGTCTGCACGCGCGGATGCCGCTTCTGCGGCGTGAAGACCGGGCGCCCCGGCGGGGCGGTCGACGAGCTCGAACCGGAAAAAGTCGCGGGTCTCATCGCCGAGTCCGGGCTCGATTACGTCGTGCTCACTTCGGTCAACCGCGACGACCTTCCCGACGGAGGCGCCGCGCATTTCGCCGCGACGATCCAAGGGATCAAATCCAAAAACGCGGCGATCCTTTGCGAGGCGCTGGTGCCGGATTTCAGGGGGGATCCCGCCTCGGTCGAAACGCTCGTGAAGAGCGGTGTCGACGTGTATGCGCACAATATCGAAACCGTGCGACGCCTCACGCCGCGCGTGCGAGATCCGCGCGCGACGTACGATCAGTCGCTCGGCACGCTCGCCGCGGCGCGCGAGATCTTCGAGCGCCTGCGCGCGTCGGGCGGGCGCGTGAAACCGATGCTGACGAAAAGCTCGATCCAGGTCGGGCACGGCGAGACCGACGAAGAGGTGCTCGAATGCCTGCGCGATCTGCGCGCCGCCCGCGTCGACGTCGTGACGTTCGGGCAGTACCTGCGGCCGACGAAGAAACATCTGGAGGTTCTGGGGTTCGTCACGCCCGAGAAATTCAGGCAATGGGAAGAAGTCAGCCGTGAAATGGGATTCGCCTACGTCGCGTCGGGTCCGCTCGTGCGGTCGAGCTACAAGGCGGGCGAGTACTATCTCGCGAACATGCTGAAGGAACAGCGATAAGGAGCAGGATATGGAGATCAAACTTCCGGATATCGGTGAGGGCGTGCATGAGGGCGAGATCGTGCGTTGGCTCGTCAAGGAAGGCGACGCGATCAAGGTCGATCAGCCGCTCATCGAGATCATGACCGACAAGGCGACGCTCGAGATTCCCTCGCCGCACGCGGGCACCGTGAAGAAGGTTTACGGAAAAGAAGGCGACGTCATTAAAGTCGGACAGCCGGTCGTTTCGTTGTCGGAGGAAGGCGCAAGCGCCGGGGCCTCGAAGAGCGCGCCATCCACGGTCCCGATGCGCGCGTCGTATGCTGGCGCCGCCGGCCAGGCGGCGCAGGCGCCTGGACAAACGTATGCGGCTTCGCCCGGAAACGTGCTTGCGACTCCGGCCACGCGCCGGCTCGCGCGCGACATGGGCGTCGATCTCGGCCAAGTTCCGGCGTCGGGTCCCGCCGGGCGCGTGACGAAAGAAGATCTTCAGCGCTTCATCGGCGCGAGCGCGGCAGGCCCGCAGGTGCCCGCGCCGCACGGCATGCGGCGCCGCGAGCCCATGCCGGCGCAAGCGAAAACGCCGGCGGCGCCAAAGCCCTCGCCGCTTAAGCCGTCTCCTTTAATGCCTGGCCAGCGCGAAACGCTGATTCCGTTCCGCGGGATCCGCAAAAAAATCGCCGAGGGCATGACGAAGAGCCGTGGGACGATTCCGGAGTTCACTTACGTCGACGAGTGCGACGTGACCGAGCTCGTGCAGTTCCGCGCGGCCGCCAAAGGCGTCGCCGAAAAGGAAGGCGTGAAGCTCACGTACCTGCCCTTCATCGTGAAGGCCGTGATCAAGGGCTTGAAGGAGTTTCCGTACATGAACTCGCAGCTCGACGAGCAAAACGGAAACGTCGTGCTGAAGAATTATTACAATATCGGCATCGCGGTCGACACCGAGCAGGGCTTGATCGTGCCGGTCGTGAAGGATGCCGATAAAAAATCGATTCTCGAAATCGCGCGTGACGTGCAAGTTTTGGCCGAAAAGGCCCGCGCCGGAAAACTGGCGCTCGAGGATATGAAAGACGGAACGTTCACGATCACCAACGCCGGAACGATCGGCGGGATGCTCGCGACCCCGATCATCAATTGGCCCGAGGTCGCGATCCTTGGCGTGCACAAAATCTCGAAACGCCCCGTCGTGAAGACGATCAACGGACGCGACGAGATCGTGCCGGCCGACGTGCTCTGGCTTTCGGTCGCGATCGATCACCGCGTGGTCGACGGCGCGATGGGCGCGCGGTTCTTGAACGTCGTGATGGAACAGATCTCGAATCTGAAGCTGATGTTCCTCGACGCGATTCGGCTCTGATATTCGCGTCGCGTGTCGCGCGACGCTATTGGCGCTATAGGCCAACAACAGGAGAACGCAATGGATCAGAAGAATTTCGACGCGGTCGTCATCGGCGCCGGCCCCGGCGGCTACGTCTGCGCGATCAAGCTTGGCCAGCTTGGCGTGAGAACCGCGATGATCGAGCGCGAGGCGATGGGCGGCGTTTGCTTGAACGTCGGCTGCATCCCCTCCAAAGCGCTCATCCACGCGGGGAATTTTTACGAGAAGATGATTCATCACGCGCCGGAGCTCGGCATCCAGGCGACGGTGAAGGGCATCGACCTCAAAAAACTCGTCGGCTGGAAAAACGGCATCGTGAAAAAACTCGCGGGCGGAGTCGAAACGCTTCTGAAAGCCAACAAGGTCGAGATTCTGCGCGGAGAAGCGAAGTTTGAAAATCCTACGACCCTGATCGTGAAAAGAGCAGGCGAGAAAAGCGGCGGCAACGCCAAGGGCGGTATCGCGACAAGAGTCAGCGCGAAATATTTCGTGATCGCCACGGGCTCGCGCGCGACCGTCATCCCCGGTTTCGAACCCGACGGAAAAAACGTGCTCACGTCGACCGAGGCCCTGGATCTTTCGGTGCCACCTAAGCGCCTTGTCGTGATCGGCGGCGGCTACATCGGGCTTGAGCTCGGCACGTATCTCGCGAAAGTCGGCTCGAAGGTCACGGTGCTCGAAGGTCTTCCTCGGCTTCTCGCGACGATGGACAAAGACTGCGTCGGCGTCGTCGAGCGCGGATTGAAACGCCGGGGCGTCGAGATCATCACCGAAGCCGCCGCGAAATCCTGGAAAAAAGCCAAGGGCGCGCTCGAAGTGACGTACTCGGTGGGCGGCGTAAACAAGGCCGTCGTAAATAAGACCGTCGCGTGCGACACGATTCTCGTCACCGTCGGGCGTAAACCAAATTCCGACACGCTCGATCTCGCGAAAGCCGACATTGCGCCCGATAGCCGCGGATTCGTCGCGGTCGACCGGCAATTGCGCACGAAAATTCCGCACATCTTCGCGATCGGCGACGTCGCCGGCGGAATGCTTCTTGCGCACAAAGCGAGCAAGGAAGGCATCGTCGCGGCGGAGGTCATCGCCGGAGCGGTCACGAATTCGCGCGCTCTCGCGAGTTCGGCGTTTGATACGACGATCATCCCCGCGGTCGTGTTCACCGATCCTGAAATCGCGTCGGTAGGGTTCACGCTCGAGGAAGCCCGCGGAAACGGCTTCGCGGAAGCGCACGAAGGCGTTTTTCCTTTCGCGGCACTTGGGAAAGCGCTCTCAAGCGGCGAATCCGAGGGTTTTGTGAAAGTCGTCGCCGACAAAAAAACCGGCCGCCTGCTCGGTTGTCACATCGTGGGGGCAGAGGCTTCCTCGATGCTCGGCGAAGCCGGATTGGCGCTTGAAATGGGCGCAACTCTTGAGGATTTAGCGCTTACGATCCACACTCATCCCACCCTGCCTGAGGCGCTCATGGAGGCCGCGGAGGTGGCGTTAGGGCATCCGATCCACATGGTGGCCAAGCCAGTTCGAACTGCCGAGCAGACCAGGAACGCATGAAAGAGCACAATGAATTCGCCCTTTTGTTGATGAGTTTGCCCTGATATAAGAAGTGCCTCTTACGGAGCGGTTCAAGATGAAGCTGATCGATCTCGGTCGAAAGTCCTACGCCGAAGTCTGGGAGCTGCAAAAGCAACTTGTGGATGAACGCGCGCGCGATGCGATCGAAGACACTCTGATTTTTGTTGAGCACGAGCCGGTTTACACCACTGGGCGCGCGAAGATTGAAGAGCCGGCACCTGAGGCGATCAAGGTGCGGGGGCTTGGAACGGTTCCCGTCGTCGCGGTCGAGCGCGGCGGAAGGCTCACGTTTCACGGGCCGGGTCAGCTCGTCGGCTATCCTATTTTTAAACTCACGCACAAAGATCTTCGCCGCTATCTTCGCGATCTCGAGCGCGCGCTCCTCGAAACCCTCCGGGTCGAGACGGGTCTTGGCGTGAAGCCATGCCCGGATACGCTTCTTCTCGATCCCGGCCAGCTTCAGACCGGCGTTTGGGTGCATGACCACAAGCTTGCGAGCATCGGCATCGCGGTGAAGCAGTGGGTTTCGTATCACGGCTTCGCGCTCAATCTCGCGACCGACCTGCGGTACTTCGAGGCCGTGAATCCGTGCGGCTTCAACGGCGCGGTCATGACCACGCTTGAAAAAGAGATGGCGAGGGCAGGCGCCGCCGATTCCGACGTGAACGAGCTCGCCGGCGAAATCAAACAGGCGCTCGTGAAAAAATTCGAGACGCTCTCGCGGAGCTACGAGGCGTTCGCGCTCCAAAGCGCGGCGAGCGTTTTCGGAGCAGCCGAAACCGGCGCTGCATTCAAAGAAGCTTAGGAACCAAGAATCTCCCGAGTCCTTGCGGAGGAGGGGGCGGAAAATCCACTCCAGAGCTTGCTTTCGAGGCTGAAGCTTTCGCGAGCATTTTTTCCACTTCAACCGCGTTGTAATTGAGCGCCGAAATCAGCGGCATGACGTCGATCGCGCGAAAGAGCCGATTGGCCGGCGGCACGACGAGCTTTTGTTTTACGAGATCGGCCAGGCGCGAAGCTCCCGACCAGTTTCCTTTCCGCAGGTGCACGAAGTGCCCGGCGGCTTGGATCAAACCCTGGATGAACGCGCGGTCGCGTCCCTGCTCGTAGCGCCAGAGCTTTTCCCATTCTTCATGCGCCTCGAAAAAACGCTCGTCGTTGAAGCGTTCCTGCCCGGCCTCGAAGAGGTCCTTTCTTTTTTGAGGGTGGAGGAGGATGGGCGTTTTGTCGGAGTCGATCCCGGACGATTCGGGCGGCTCGTGGATGTCGACGAACTCGTCATCGCTCATAGCGCGAGCTTTTCCCGCGAGATGAGCGACATGAATTCCTGGCGCGTGCGGCGATCCTCGCGGAAGGTGCCGAGCATGCTCGATGTGATCGTGTAGGAGCGCAGCTTTTCCACGCCTCTCATCATCATGCACATGTGGTAGGCCTCGATGACCACGCCCGCGCCGTGCGGCTTCACGGCGTCGAAGAGCGCCTGGCTGATCTGGTCGGTCAGGCGCTCCTGCACCTGAAGCCTGCGCGCGAAAATGTTCACGAGACGCGGAATTTTCGAAAGACCGATGATTTTTCCGTCGGGGATGTACGCGACGTGGGCTTTTCCGAAAAACGGAAGCATGTGGTGCTCGCAAAGCGAGAAGATCTCGATGTCCTTGACGATGACCATCTCGGAGTATTCTTCGCTGAAAAGCGCTTTGGTGAGCAATGCCTTGGGATCGAGCTTGTAGCCCGACGTCAGGAATTGGAACGCGCTCGCGAAGCGCTCGGGCGTGCGTTTGAGACCCGCCCGCATGGGGTCTTCGCCCATTTCGATCAGAAGTTTTTCGACGTATTTTTCCATAAAGATTGTCTTTGGTTCGTAACACGCTTCTGGGGTATTGATAAGGCACTTATGGCGATAAAACTCGATACGGTAATCACGGCATTACGTCAGGTGCGCGAACCCGCGACGGGAAAAGACCTGATGTCGCTCGGGCAGATCCGCGACCTCAAGATCGAAGGCGACGGTATTTCGATGCGCCTTGTGCTGCGCGATCCGGGAGATCCCGCGCAGGCCGCTCTTGAGCAAGGCGTAAAGGACGCGCTCATGCAAGTCGGCGCGACCGAGGTGCGGGTGAGGGTGGAGTCGGCGGCACCGCATGCCGGCGCCTCCAGGGGGCGGGCTCATCGCGAAAAACACGGCGTGCCCGGCGTGCAACACATCATCGCCGTGAGCAGCGGCAAGGGCGGCGTCGGAAAATCCACCGTTTCGGCGAATCTCGCGACGGCGCTCGCGAAGATCGGCGTACGCGTAGGCCTTCTCGATTGCGACGTTTACGGTCCGAACATTCCCACGATGATGGGGGTTGACGAACCGCCGCAGGGGCGTGCCGACGAAGCGCGCGGCGAGATGATGCTTCCACCTGAAAATCACGGCGTGAAAGTCATGTCGATGGGCTTGCTCACCAAGGGCGACCAGCCCGTGATCTGGCGCGGACCGATGCTCCATAGCGTCGTGAGCCAGTTTTTAATAAAGGTGGATTGGGGCCGGCTGGATTATCTCATCGTCGACATGCCGCCAGGCACCGGCGACGTGCAGATTTCGCTGACGCAGCTCGTGCCCCTGAGCGGCGCGATCGTCGTGACGACTCCGCAGGAAGTCTCGGCGCAGGACGTTCGCAAGGCGATTCTGATGTTTGAAAAAGTCGGCGTGCCGATCCTCGGCGTCGTCGAGAACATGAGTTTTTTCATTCCGCCGGACGCGCCGAAAAATGAGCCGGAGAAAAAATACCGCATCTTCGGCGAGGGCGCGGGAACGCTGCTCTCCGAGAAATTCCGCATCCCGCTTTTGGCGCAGCTTCCGATCGAGATGGGCGTGTGCGAAGCGGGTGATTCGGGAACTCCGATCGTCGCGCGGGCGCCTGAAAGCGCCGTCGCGCGCGCGTTTCTCGACCTTGCCCGCGCGGTTTCGCATCAGGTCGGCGCAAGCCAGGCCGCGGAAATCGAAATCGGCAAATTCTAAGGGCTGCTGAGAAACCTTGTTAGGGCTTCGCCGCCGTCTTGGCGTCGGCGGGTTTGAGCGCCGGAAGCGTTCCGTCGTACGTGATTTTTCCGGCGAGGATCGTGTATGCCACCGGCACCTTCGAGAGCGCCAGCCCCTGTTCCTTGAACGGATCTTTTCCCGTCACGGCGAGATCGGCGAACTTGCCTTCGCGGATCGAGCCTTTGACGTGCTCCTCGGAAGTCACGTAAGCGCTGCCTAGCGTATAGGCCTCGATCGCCTGGTCGAGCGTGATCCGCTGTTCGGGCAGCCAGCCGCGCGCCGGACGCCCGTTGAAGTGCTGGCGATAAACCGCGCCGAACAAACCGATGAACGGATTCACCGGCATCACGGGCCAATCGGTGCCGAACGCCATGCGAGCCTTGGCCTTCAAAAAACCCTTCCACGCGAAGGCGTGCTTCACGCGTTCTTTGCCCAGGCGCGCGTCGTTGTAATTCTCGGACTCGTCGTCGTAGATCATGTGGCTCGGTTGCACGGAGGCGACGATGCCGGTGCCGTGGAACTGTGAGTAGATGGCGGGCCCAGCCACTTCGACGTGTTCGACACGGTTGCGAAGCCGCGAGTTAAAGAGCTGTTTTTTCGCGGCGGCGTAGGCGGCGGCGGCCATCCCGACGGCCCGATCGCCGATTGCGTGGAGCGCCACCGGAAAGCCCATTCGATTCGCCCTAAGCACGAGCTCGCTCAGTTTTTCCTGCGTGTAGTTCGGCTCTCCGCGCGTGCTTGCGTCGTCGGAGTACGGCTGATTCATCGCCGCGGTCCGCGCCGAGATCACGCCGTCGACGAAACCTTTCAGATGCGCGAAGCGCAGCCACTCCTCGGGGATGTGCTTGTACTTGTTCTTCAGCTCCGCGAATTTCTCGGGATCCTCGAGAACGCCCCAAAGCGAAATGCGAACCTTGAGCTGTTTTGCCTTGTGGAGCTCGTCGACGATCTGGATGCAGTCTTCGAGATTTTCGCGCGCAAAAGTGCCCTGAATCGAGGTGAGACCGTATTTGATCGCTTCTTCCTGCGCGTCGACGAAAGCCTGGCGCAATTCTTCTTTGCTCGGGCGGTCGACTTTATGCGACGCCTCGCTTGCCGCCGACTCGAGCAGCACGCCCATCGGTTCGCCCTTATCGTTTTTGAGGATTTTCCCGTCTTCCGGATCGGGCGTGGTCGCGTCGATGTGCAGAATCTCGAGCGCCTTGGAGTTCGCGACCGCGAGGTGCTCGTCGGTGTGCCAGAGAAAAACCGGGCGATCGTTGACGACCGAGTCGAGATCTTCCTTCGTGGGATATTTCTGGCCCGGAAACGCGGTGTGATCCCATCCCAGGCCGAAAATCCAGCGCTTCAAGGGATTTGCCGCCGCGAACTCCTTCAATTTCGCCTTGAATTGCCCGATCGACTTCACGCCGGTGAGGTTCAGGCGCGCAAGCGAGATGCCGCCCGAGAAAAAATGCAGGTGAGCGTCGTTGAATCCCGGCAGCACGACCTTGCCCCTGAGGTCGATGATTTTCGTGGCGGGGCCTTTTTCTTTTTCGATCGCGCCCGTCGTGCCGATCGACTGGATGACGCCCTCCCGGATCGACAGCGACTCGGCCCATTTACGCCCGTTTTCGCGGTCGGTGTAGATTTTTCCGTTTTTGAGGATAAGGTCGGCTGGCGCGAGGGCAGCCGGGGCGCCTGCGCTCGGCGCGCTGGCCACCGCACGTGTCGCCCCGGCAATAAGCAATAGCGTCGCAAAAAGAAGATTTTTTTTGCAGGTTTTCATTGAGGACTCACTCACCATCCTGCCCAATCGCCTCTACCGGACAGGCTTCCATCGCGGCCTTGCTTGCCGTTTCTTCCTCGGGAGTGGTGGGCTGCTTGTGAACGTACGAGAAGCCGTGCGCGTCGTTGCGCGTGAAATTTTTCGGTGCTTCCGTGCGGCAGGCGTCGCAGTCGATGCATTGATCGTCGACGTAGTATTTACCCGGCACGTTATCCGGCCATTTCTTGGTCTTGTCGGACATGGAGATTCCTCAGTTCGTTGAAGCTCTGATATACTGGATAAAATGAATCGGATCAAGCTTGTCATCAGCGACTGCCACCTCTCGGCGGGGCTCAATTTCGAGAGCCGGAAGAATCCTCACGAGGATTTTTTTTTCGACGACGAGATGGTGGCGTTTTTCGAGTATTTCTCGTCCGGAAAGTACGGCGAGGGCCGTGAAGTCGAGTTGGTCATCAATGGCGATTTTCTCGATTTCCTGAACGTTCCTTATCGCGGCGAGTTCGAGGAGGTCATCACCGAGCAGTTCGCGCTCTATAAGCTCGAGTGTATTCTCGCCGGCCACCCCAAAGTGATTCGGGGACTCAGGCGCTTCGCCTCTCTTCCCGGAAAAACGATCACCTACAATATCGGCAACCACGATGCCGATCTTTTCTTTCCGAAGGTGCGCGAGCGTCTCGTGCAGGCGCTCGATCCGGACGGGCAGTTTCCGAGTGCCAAGGTGCGGTTGAACCACGTGACGACGGTCATTGATCTCGGCGGCGGCGTGCAGGTTCAGCACGGAAACCAGTACGAAGCCGTCCACGTCTTCAACTACGAGAAACCGCTTCTGACGGAGGGGTTGAAGGAGCCCGTCCTCAATATCCCGTGGGGAAGTTTTTATGTTTTGAAAATCGTCAATCGCCTCAAGTGGGAGCGGGACTACGTCGACAAGGTTCGTCCGATCCGCGCGATGATACTTTGGGGGCTGCTTTTCGACACCTGGTTCATCCTGCGGTTCGCCTTCCTCTCGTTATTATATTTCATGAAGACGCGGTTTATCTATAGCCCGCAGCGCCGCAGCCGGTTGAAAGTGACTCTGCAGATTTTCCAGCAGGAGACGATGACCTTCCTGCAAGACCTCGAAGCCGAGGCGCGAAGGCTTCTCGAGGAGCAGCCCGACGTGCATACCGTGATCATGGGGCACACGCATCTTCCGATGTTCAAGAGCTATCCCGACGGCAAGGTCTACATCAACACGGGCACGTGGACGAAAATGATACATCTTGATCTGCGCGGGATGGGCAATCATTACCGGCTGACGTTCGCGTTCGTCGAGTTCGATGCCCAAGGCAAAGGCACCGCCACGCTCCAGCAGTGGATCGGCGAACACAAACCGCACGTCCGCTTCGACGGCTAAAAGGTGCCGACCTACTTTTCGTGGTGTGGTGCGCCGTAAAAAATATTTGTCATTTTTACGGTGCACCACACCACGAAAAGTAGGTCGGCACCTTTTTCCAGTCACCCCTGAGCTGTTTTCGGTCGAAAAGATCCTGCAGGGGGAAAGATTTTTGATTCACTACCGAGCAAGGATCCTCGTTTGGGCAGCGGTCATGTCGCTCTTGAGCGGAATAGCGTTCGCCTCTGGCGTGATCGGCACCGAGCAGCTGGCAAAATCGCTCGATGAGCTCGTGATCGGCCAGAAGCAAGCCAAGCAGGAGCTCGTGGATCTTTCAAGGCGGATACAGACCGGTACACGCGCCTCGACCAAGACCGCGATGATGCTGGTTTACGGGCCTTCCGGGATGGGAGGCCGGACGCTGTTTGAGTCGTACGCAAAGATCATCGGCGCGCCGACCTACCTCGTTCCAGTCAAGCTCATCAGTCAGGCAGATTCCAAGCCGCTGACGGATGAGCTGGCTAAACGTCTAAAGGCTGATCCAACGACGGTCGTCATTTTCAAAAACTTCGAGCTCGTGAGCACCGAGGTGCTCGGCGCCCTTCTGACCGTGGCCGACAACAACGCGGTCGGTGACGGCGCAAGGGCTGTGAAGACCGATCGCGCGTTGTTTGGCATCAGAACAACCTCGGGCACGGGTTTCGTGGATAAGTGGACGCTTTACCGCAAGCAGCCGCCGATGACGCCCGTCGGGTTCATGACCGCCTCAAAAACCGAAGCGATCAAAAATCTTCCCACGCCCGAATCGCTGGAGCTGCCCAAAGACATCCCCTTTCACGTGAGCCGCGAGGAACTCATCAAAGACGGCGTTCCGCAGGCGTTGCTTGAGCGCTGCGAGGCGCTGGCACCCGTGTTTCCGCCAAGCTCCGGCGAGTTTATCGACATCTTCATCAAGCACTTCAACGAGGCGTTCGACAAGTTCGCGACCGAAAAGCGCGTCAACTTGAGCATGTCGGCGCGAAGCTCGAGCGCCATGCTCGAGGCGGTCCGCGCGAACGTCTATCATCCCGACATCTCGCACGACGAGATCATCAAGGCCATGCGCTCGATCCTGGATGACGCGCTTGCCGACGCTGTTCTCAAGGGAAAGGTTAAGCCGGGCGGTTCGATCACGCTTGTTTTTGACCCAGAAAAACTCAAAATCAAAACGATGTGCGCGCGCAAGCTGAAATCGTCAAAAGGGGAATCCCTCGAATGAAAGCTAAGACCCATCCCACTCTGAAAATGCTCTGCTTTGAATCCGGCGGACGAAGCTACGCGCTCGACGTGACCGAGTTCACCGCGGCGGCGGGGTCGTGCCCGTTTGTCGCGTACCGTGGGCTTCCCGCCGGCGTGAGCGGCGTGGTTCAGTGGGGCGGGCGGATTTTTCCGGTCATCGATCTCTCTCGCGCGCTCGGAATCGCGTCAAAAGTAATCGCGCCCGGCGACGAGACGATGTTTCTCTTTTCCGTCGGGCGCGCCGGCGGACTGTTCCATGAGTTCGCGGTGCCCGTTCCCTGCGATGCGCGGCTGATCGCGCCCGTCGAGGTCGCTCCGGCGCCCAAGGGCGCGCCGTCCTGCGTTCGCGGACTCGTGCGGGACACCGAAGGGTGTGAGGCGCAGCTCGTGAGCGTCCACAACCTTTCGCGCGCCGCTTAGCTCTCATGATCACGGCGGAAATCCTGGTTTACGCAAGCGGATTCGGTGCTATAGTTGGAAGCACTCATGCTTCCTCTTAAGCGATCGATCACGTCGTCTGTAGGACGCAAATTTCTCATGGCCGCGAGCGGAATCGGCCTGATCCTCTTCTGCACCATGCATCTTGCCGGCAACCTTTCACTTTATCTGCCGGAAGGCTCCGTGTTCAACGCCTACACGGCCAAGCTCGAACACCTCAGCTTGCTGCTTTACGTCGTGGAAGCGGGGCTCGTCGCGGTTTTTCTGCTGCACATCGTGACGGCGATTCAAGTGACGTTCGCCAACCGCCGCGCTCGCGGTGAATCGTATGCCCGGGGGCTTAAGAGCAAGGGAGGAGAGACGAAGGCCAACGTCTCCTCGCGCTACATGATCGTGTCGGGTCTCATCCTTCTCGCGTTTCTGATCTTCCACCTCTGGCAGCTCAAATTCGGCCCGTCCGAGGAAGCGGGTTACATCGCGAAACTTGAAGGCGAGGACGTGCGCGATCTGCACCGGCTCGTCGTCGAGACCTTTCAAAGACCGCACAACGTGGCGCTTTACGTCGGCGTAATGCTTTTTCTCGGCTTGCACTTGCGTCATGGCTTCTGGAGCGCGTTTCAGTCGCTGGGCGCGACGAATCCGCGGTACTCCAAGCCGATTTACTGCACGGGCGTCGCGGTCGCCGCGCTGCTTGCCGCGGGATTTCTCTTCATCCCGCTCTGGATTTATTTTGACGTGCTGGGAGTTTACAAATGAAGCTCGATGCGAAATCCCCGGAAGGACCTTTGGCGCGGAAGTGGGAGAAATACCGCGGCGAGATGAAGCTCGTGAATCCCGCGAACAAGCGCAAATACACGGTGCTCGTCGTGGGGACGGGACTTGCCGGGTCATCCGCCGCCGCGTCGCTTGCCGAGCTCGGTTACAACGTGAAGTCGTTCTGCATTCAGGATTCGGCCCGCCGCGCGCATTCGATCGCCGCGCAAGGCGGAATCAACGCCGCGAAAAATTACTCGAACGACGGCGACAGCATCTGGCGCCTTTTCTACGACACGATCAAGGGCGGCGATTACCGCGCGCGCGAGGCCAATGTCTATCGGCTTGCCCAGGAGAGCGTGAACATCATCGACCAATGCGTGGCTCAGGGCGTGCCCTTCGCGCGCGAATACAGCGGCGAGCTCGCCAACCGGTCGTTCGGCGGCGCGCAGGTTTCGCGCACGTTTTACGCGCGCGGGCAGACGGGCCAGCAGCTTCTCTTGGGCGCCTACAGCGCGCTCATGCGGCAAGCGGACCTCGGCCATGTTGAAATGTTTCCGCGTCGTGAGCTGCTCGACGTCGTTCTGATCGGCGGCCGCGCCCGCGGCATCATCACGCGAGATCTCGTGACGGGAAAGATCGAGCGCCACGCCGGTGACGCGGTTCTGCTTTGCACCGGCGGTTACGGACGGGTTTATTTTCTTTCGACGAACGCGATGAATTCCAACGCGACCGCGATCTGGCGCGCGCACAAGCGCGGCGCGTTTTTCGGAAACCCCTGTTACGTGCAGATCCATCCGACGTGCATTCCGGTTTCGGGCGATCATCAAAGCAAGCTCACGCTCATGAGCGAGAGTCTGCGCAACGACGGGCGCGTGTGGGTTCCGAAAAAGAAGGAAGATCTCAAGAAGCATCCGAACGAAATTCCGGAAGACGATCGCGATTACTTTTTGGAGCGTAAATATCCCAGTTTCGGGAATCTCGTTCCGCGCGACGTGGCTTCGCGGAACAACAAAGAGGTCTGCGACGAGGGGCGCGGCGTGGGTGCTTCCGGCCGCGCGGTTTATCTCGATTTCCGCGACGTGATCAAGCGCGACGGCGTGAAGTCGATCGCCGAAAAGTACGGAAATCTTTTTCAGATGTACGAGCAGATCACCGGTGAAAATCCGTACGAGGTTCCGATGCGCATTTACCCGGCCGTTCATTACACGATGGGCGGGCTGTGGGTGGATTACAACCTGATGACGACCGTGCCCGGCCTCTTCGCGATGGGCGAGGCGAATTTTTCGGATCACGGCGCCAACCGCCTCGGCGCTTCAGCGTTGATGCAGGGATTGGCCGACGGCTACTTCGTGATTCCGAGCACGCTCGGAAATTTTCTCGGCACGGTCGGACCGTCGAAGGTGTCGACGGATGCGCCCGAGTTCAAGGCCGCCGAAGACGCGGTCCGTTTAGGCATCGCGAAACTTCTCAAGGTGAGCGAGAAGGGGAAGAAAACCGTCACGGAATTTTTTCGCGAGCTAGGCCTCGTGATGTGGGAATACGTCGGAATGGCCCGCAGCGAAGAGGGCTTGAAGCGCGCGTTGAAAACGATTCCGGCGTTGCGCGAGGAATTCTGGCGGAACGTCCGTATTCCGGGAACGGGCGAGGAGTTCAACAAGGAGCTCGAGATGGCCGGCCGCGTGGCCGATTTTCTGGAGCTCGGCGAGCTCATGGCCAAGGACGCGCTCCATCGCAAGGAATCCTGCGGCGGGCATTTTCGCGTCGAGAGCCAGCACCCCGACGGCGAGGCCAAGCGCGACGACGCGAATTTCTCTTACGTGGCGGCATGGGAGTGGAAGGGCGAGAACGCCGAACACGTGCTGCACAAGGAAGAGCTCAATTTCGAGAACGCGCACCCGACGACCCGGAGTTACAAATGAGCGGGGGAATGAATCTCAACCTGATCGTCTGGCGGCAGGAAAACGCGGGCGAGCCTGGCCGTATGATGCCGTACAAAGCCGAAAATATTTCTCAGGACATGTCGTTTCTCGAGATGCTCGACGTGGTGAACGAGCGGCTGATCAATGAAGGAAAGCGTCCGATCGAGTTCGACAGCGACTGCCGCGAGGGAATCTGCGGCGCCTGCGGCATCGTCATCAACGGCCAACCGCACGGGCCCAAGCGCGGGTGCACGACCTGTCAGCTGCACATGCGTTCGTTCAAGCACGGCGACACGATCGTCATCGAGCCGTGGCGCTCGCGCGCGTTTCCGGTGATCCGCGATCTCGTCGTCGACCGCGCGAGCTTTGACCGCATCATCCAGGCGGGCGGATACATCTCGGCGAAAACCGGCTCGCACGCCGACGCCAACGCCATCCTCGTCCCGAAAGACGATTCCGACAAGGCGATGGACGCCGCCGCGTGCATCGGCTGCGGCGCGTGCGTCGCTGCTTGCCCCAATGCGTCGGCCTCGCTCTTCACGTCGGCGAAGATCTCGCATCTCGCGCTTTTGCAGCAGGGGAAGGCCGAAGCCAAGGCCCGCGTTACGCGCATGATCGAGCGAATGGATCTCGAAGGCTTCGGCAACTGCACGAACATCGGCGAGTGCGAATCGGCCTGCCCCAAAGAAATCTCGATCGACATGATCGCGCGCATGAAGCGCGAGTACCTCAAGGCGATGTTCGCGCCGATCCCCCAGCAAAAAGCCGACGCCGCCGGGTAGCGCTCGCTTCTTTTCGCGCTTAAGTGGCTGCGAACTATTTGAAATCGAGATATACAAAACGCATGCCCCGCGTATCCGTAATCGCCGCACTCTATAACCATGAGAAATACGTCGCGGAAGCGATCGAGTCGGTTCTCAAGCAAACGTTCACCGATTGGGAATTGATCCTCTGGGATGACGGCTCGACCGACACGGGCCTCGCGATCGCCCAAGACTATGCGAAGAGACACGCCGATCGCATCCGCGTTTTCACGCACCCCGGTGGCGCCAATCGCGGACAGGAAAACACCCGAAACGCCGCACTCGAAAAGGCCACGGGCGAATTCATCTCGCTTCTTGACACCGACGATTTTTATCACCCGCGCAAACTCGAGCTTCTCGTGCCGCGCATGGCGAATGAGGAAGTGGGGCTCGCGTACGGCAAGGCGGAGCTCGTTCTCGAGCCCGGCGGAAGGAAAATTCCGTCGGGCATTCGTCACGAGCCGGAGGGAAACGTTTTCGACGCGCTCGTGCTGGAAAATTTCATCTGCGCCGGCGCGACGCTGTTTCGCCGGAGCCTCGTCGAGCGTGGATTTCGTTTCGATCCGACGTTTAAAACCTGCGGCGAATACCCACTCTGGCTCGAGATCGCGCGCGACTGGAAGTTCGCGCACGTCCCTCAGGTCGTCGCGTACTGGAGAAGCCACGCGACGAACCTCGGCACAAAGCTCGCCGTTCAAGCCAAGGCCGAGCTTGTCACGCTCCGCGAGCGGATGGCTGCCGACGCGCGGTATGCCGGACACGAGCGCGCGCTGCTCGCGGCTCTCGCGAAGAGCCGTTACGACCATGCTGCCGAGCTTTACAACGCGCTCGATCTCGCCGGAACCCGGCGCGAGACGCTGCGTGTTCTCACGGATGGCGCGGGAGGGGCGGGGCTCATGGCGAAGGCGGCAATCCTTTACGGCGTCGCGGGCCTCGGAAAAAATCCAAACCGAGTGCTCTCGAAGCTCAAGCGCGCCATATGGGAATCGCGCCACCCGCTTGCCGCGTTTTCGCGGCGACGAAAACAAAACCCGTAAAGAGAAATCAAGTGAAAGCGGGGAAAGCAGGCGAACACCCTGCCGCGTTTTATCTTGCCGCCAAGCCAGAGGACGACACGTACGATCGAGGTCGAAGCCTGCCCGAAACCGAATCGATCATCCAGCGTTCATCCAGTGTTAATTATTAAGGAAAAGCCGAGGGTTTTCCGATCAGGAAACAAGATGAGAAGCCTTGTCCGCGGATATAGGAACGTCTTTCGTACGGCAGTTTTTGCCCTGGCGCTGGCCGCGCTGTCGGCGGTTCCGGCGCGCTCGCAAACAAATCCAAAACGCGCGCTTCCCGTTTCGGAAGGCGAATTCCGTGCCCTGGCCGTGGAGCTCGCGCCAAAAGTGAACTTGTTTTCCGAAATCTGGGCCCTCGACCCGAACGCCGAATTCTACGGCGGCACCTCCCGCGACTATCTCTATTGGGTGCTCCGTCAGTTCCGCGGGGTCGAGAGCAGGGAAGCGGCCGAAAAAGTGCTTCGAAAGCTTCGCGCCATGGGCGCGATCGACGTACGCGAGTTCATCCTGGAAGAATCCGACGTCGACGTGGTGACAAAACGGAAAGAACTCAGTGTGAAGCCCGGTGATTTCGGGATTCGAAAGCTCGACGTTCTCGATCCCTCGATTTTCGACCCGAAGAGCGAGCTGGGATGGAACGAGCTACACCAGGGTTACGTTCCCGTCGAGAAAGTCCGCGTTACGCGGGACGGCCTCAAACTCACCCAAGGCTTCGCGGACGGCGTGCACGAAGTTTATTCCGGAGAGCTTACCGTGCATTTCGCTCCCGCCGACGAGTTCTGGAAAACGAAATACGCCTTGGCCCGGGAAAACCATCCCGTTCTGCTCGCCCTGCGCTACCTGCGCGCTCTTGCCGTCGACTATTACCAGCGCCATGGCGTGGATTATCCGGTCGCTGTCGCCGTGGACACGGTGTCCGAAAGCGCGGTACGCGACGCGGTCGCTCAAGCCAAAGACGGAAAGGCGCTCAAGCCATTCTTCGAGAGCGAGCGATTCGCAACCTGGTTCAACGCGAGCATCCAGAAGGCCTTTCGCTCGTACTCCAATCCCACCGCTGCGCTCAAGCTCATGCAGCGCTTCGGCGTCGACGAGTTGGCGGATCTCTACAGGGAGATCGAGCCGTTTTACAATTATCTTTTCGTTCAGAAACACGACGACAGGACGGTTCGCGCGAATTTCGAGAAATACGGCATCGCCCCCGAGTCGGTCTTCCAGGATCTTGAAAAACGCCTTCCCGAACGAAAGCTTTATCACGGCACCAAAAGCGAGGAGGCGTTTCGAAGCATTCTCCTCCGGGGCATCGTTCCATCCGGCAGAGGAACAGCGGGGAAGGGGCTTTACGGAGTAGGTCAAAAGAATCTCGGTTTCGCCGCGAGGTGGGCGAAGTCCAAGGAACGCGTGGTGATGGTGACGTTGAAACCCGATGCGCGCCTGATCGACGTCACCAAGGGCGTGGGGAAAAAACTGTGGCAGGCGTTCGGAAACGACGACTTCGAAGCCTTCGCTGAAACTTTCGGCGCCGACCTGATTCGCTACGAATATGGCGCCATCGAAGCGTTCGTGCTCAAAAACAGCGGTGCGATCGAAAGTGCGGAGGGCTATGCGCGCGCGCTTAAACCGTTTTCCGAGATCCTCGAGGGGGCGGCTCACGTTCGAACCTACGAGGACTTCAAGGCCCTGGTGAACGAGGCCGGGCTTTTTCCTCGGACGAAGGCCGAGTACGCCGCGATTTTGGGCGTCATCAACGATCTTGGCGCGATTCTGGATGAAGCGGCCACGCGTCCGAACCCCGACTTGGCCGAATTTCTTTTCTCGTCGCACCGAAACCTCAAACCCGCGCTTTTTGAAAGGAAGCCCGCGCTCAAAGCCGAAGTTGAGCGCCATGTCGTCGCGTCGTTGGAGCGTCTTAAAGGCACAAACACGATTCGTTGGCTAAATAAACTCAAGACGGCCGGCTTGTTTGAAAATTACACGGCCGCGGACGTGAACGCCCTTCTTGCGCGCGAAAAAAAACTGATGCCGCTCGTATTTGCGAAAAAAATGGATCCGGCCTTCATCTCACTGTTCAAAGACCCCGAAGGCCTGCTCGGGCTTCTGGAGTATTGCTATGACAATAAGTACGACGTGAATAAAGGAGCCTATGAGCGATCTGAGCTCGCCGAGAATTTCGAAAGAAAATACGGGTCTGGCCCAACGGTTCCGCCGGATTTTCTGGAGCGTCTCTATCGTCATGCCGGGAAATACGACGTTTATGATCAGATGGATTTTCTCTTGGACGTTCCTGGCTTCGATTATGTCGGCAGAATCCGCGAGGCGTGCCTTAAAAACGGCAAAGACGCGTGCCTGGAGTTTCTTCGCGCCAAGTCTCAGGACAGCGCCGCCAGCATCTCGCTCGCGACCCGTCTGCTTGAGCACGGCGATCTTCCAGATAAAAAAATCGAGGCGGTTCTGGAGGATTGGTTCATCCTCCGCGCCTTCGACGACTGGGATGCTAAGCGCGTGATGAAGGGGCTGCTTTCCTCTCCCGCCTCCCTTCGGCTCGGCGTTTCGTCGAAAATTCTCAAGCAGATGTGGTCAAGGGTGCTGCCGTTTGATCTGCATGCGGGGGATTTTACGCCGGAAGACCTTCAAGCTTGGTCGCTCCAACTTCTTCCGGGCCACTGGCGCAATAGTTTCGAATTTGAGGCCATCGTGCGGGATGACATTAAACGCAGAGGCGCCTGGGCGTATCGAAAGTTCGCCGCGTTCGACCCCGCCGCTGCAAAGAGGCTGAAAAAGCGTTCCAACGGGACGGCATCCTGCGCGGCGAAACTCAGGAAATCGCGCTAGCGCTCCATCCGCAAGGCAGCCTGATTCTGCCACCCATCTCCCAAAAACCTATATGTCGTGCCGGCAACGTCGGGCCCGGCAACGTTTTTTGCCGACAACTTATCGAGATGAGCGTGGCGGCACTCGGACCTAAGCAAGAATCCGCCAAACTGTCGCTCGCGAAAGCGGGTAAACTTGCGAGCGGTTTCAGACTGGGCTCGGCGCCCTATGTGCAACTGTCATTTTGTTTGAAACCGAGCATATTGACATTATTTGCACATGAGTCGGCCTCCTCTTCCAGGCGCGAGGGAAGCGTCACGAATGAAGGACCCAAATTTTCGCGCTTCCCCCGCCGCCACGAAGTCGATTTTTCGATTAGACGAGAAAGATTTGAGCGAGCGAAGGAAGAGGCGTACATTGAAGTACGCTGTATTGAGCGAGCGAGAACCTGACGACGTATAATCGAAAAAGCTGAAATTTCTGAAATCCACTGAAAAGACCGGGCGTAAAGAGAAACCATGCTTCGAGATCAACGAAAATCTAAACTGCCTGCGGCCATATGGAAGAGGATCTAAGGGAACCAATATGAACTTTGCCCAATGTCGAAAATATCTTTTCTTATTTTTCGTTTCTGTCTCGGCTGCGTTCGCTGATACCGAGCCCACGCTTTTTCACATCAATAAACTCCCGCGTTCCGTGAAACTTTACAGCAAGGAATCGATAACAAAAGGAGCTAAAACGATTCTCGCGCTCGACGAAATTCCGCCCATGCATGCGCTCGATGAAAAAACCGCCGCGAAGGGTTACGCGAAGCTCGACGAGGTTTTCAATTTCCGCCACTCGAAAGACCGCACGGCCGCGGGATTCTCGCAGCCTTCGAAAAACGGGATTCAGAATATTCTCGAATTTCTCGGTTCCGGCAAGAGCGGCAAGAATAGAACGGTCTACTTCGACCTGCGCGAGGAGCCGGTCCTCTTCATCAATGGTAAAAGCTACGGTTTCAGGGAGCTCGACAAGCAGAACAAGAATCTTTTCATCACCGGCATCACCCCGAAGGAGCTCGACGAGCTTGAAAGGGCGATGAAGGAGCAGATTATTCAGGCCTCGCGGAAAAACGGCGGAAAAATCGCCGTTAAGAAGGAAGTTAAAGAGGGTGCGGTCAGCGTCGAAGAAATCATGATCGGTGAAAAAAACCTGCGCACCACGAACGAAACCTTTCAGGACGTCGTCTCGCAGGGCTTTCAGGTGAGCTTTTATCGCATCCCGATCACCGACGAGCATGCTCCGCAGATTTCCGACGTGAATTCGATCGTGAAGATCATCGATGAAAACAAAGGCGCGCGGAGCAGAACCTTTCATTGCCACCTGGGTCATGGCCGCACGACCACCGGGCTCACGATGGCCTCGATCATCGACAAAGCGCCCGTCGCTCATCCCGAGAAAGACGGCTCCACGGACGCCGAAGCCATTCGAAAGATCGCGGCAGTCGGCGAAATGGCGAAAGCCCTGAGGTTCACCGGTGAAGACTACGCGTTGATCAACGCGGCAACGAACGAAAACAACATCTCGATCGACCTTCGAAAAGATGTGCTCGCGAAAATGGAAAAGGGAACTTCCGCTCAGTTTCAAGCCACGCTCAAACGCTATCTTACATTGATGGCGCTTACGAAATATGCCAGAAGCCCGGAGCGTAAGAAGGGAATGGGATTCACTGAATGGCTGGACGATAAACCGCGAATTGCCAAACTGATCGAGTAACGCCGGGCTGATCGCCGCTCACTGCGCGTTCGATTCTCTCTCGTCTTCCCCCGCCGCCACGTTGACGCCAGCAAGAGTTTTACAAATATATGGCATATATGGTATATATAGTGTAGGAGGCAGTATGCTTAAAAAAACCACCGTCTATCTTTCCGAAGATGATCTGCGACTGCTTAGAAAAAAGGCCGCCATTCAGGATGTTACGGTCGCGGAGGCGATCCGCATATCCATCCAAACAGCCTGTAAGCCATCCTCAAAAGACGAGCAGCTCCTCTGGGATTCGCTTGATCGCATCTGGGCTAAGTCCGAGGCGCTAGAAGAGGAAAAGATCCAGTCCGTGGTCGGTAAAGCCGTCAAAGAGGTTCGTGGTGCCAAGAAAGCACGTCGTCGTTCTTGATACGAATGTCTTTGTCAGTGGTCTGATCTCGGCCAAAGGCGCTCCCGGTGCGCTTCTTTTACGTTTCCGCCAAGGCTCATTTGAGATCGTCACGAGCAAGGCGCAGCTCCGGGAAATTCGGTCCGTTCTAAGCCGGCCGTCTCTCGGCCGGGCCCTTCCCAAGGGTACCGCGCGCGAGGTCTTAAGGTTTTTTCTCGCCTTCAAGAAGCTGACCCGTGTCTTCGATCCGCCGCGACTGCCCTGGGAATTTAAAGACGTTGATGACCATTTTCTTCTCGACCTGGCTGTTTATTCGAGAGCCGATTTTCTTGTAACCGGAGATAAGGCGCTCCGCTCTCTGGCGCTGGTCGGCCGCTGCGCGGTGGTGTCGCCTACGGAGTTTCTGGGAAGGCTTTAGCAGGTCGCGGTTCACCCAAAGCAAACGCCTGACTACTCGGGAGCCAGGCGTTCATCATTCCTTTAATTTGATGCGTGCGGTACGCGCTTCTGTCTAGCGTCTAACGATGGATAAAGAAATGGCCGACTGTGCCTTCATCGTGGTCTAGTCGGTTACTTCGAAGGAGATCGTCGTGGAATTTGAAATTCGGGCGTTGAGGCCTGTGACTTTGTACTCCTGTTTCGGGGTGCGTAGTTTCGGAGTTCCCGTAATTCGTCCTGTTTGAACATTCAGTTGAAGGCCCTCGGGAAGCGCAGGAACAACGACAAAGCGACTGAATATGCTTCCAACAACACCACTCATCACGACGTTACCGAAGTCGGTGTACTGGCCCGCGCGGCAAGTTGTTGGCATATCTGGGTATTCGAAACGAGTCTTGTAATGAGCGTCTTTTTCGAGTTCCGAAAACATCGGCTGAGGGGCCGCTTCGGAAGACGCGTTCGTCGTAGGATTTTGGTTCGAAGGAGCGGGCGTATTTCCGGGCCACGAAGGATGTAAGGTTGATCCACAGCCCATCGACAGGGAACTCAGGCTACACAGGAAAATCACAAGGCGGAAGCGAACCATGCGCGCAAGATATAATACCAGTTAACTCAAGTCAACTAATTATAAATTTATTGATTCTGTATAGTTACGATTGATTCGGTCATTGAGACGAAGAGATCTTGAGTTCGGAAAACACGAGATCATGAGAATCCCGTACCACATGAAGGTGCTCATAAACCTTTGAGATGGTTTAAGGTAAAGCGGGAATGAGAAAAAAATCGATTATATTCTTTGCGGCACTGTCGGTCGTCGCTACAAGTTATCTCTGGAAAAAAGTAGATCACTCAACGCGCGTCGAATTTCAATATAACAATATATCCAAAACTGAGGCATCTAAGCCCAAGCAAAATTCATATCAAGGTCCGGCTCATATTCCTTCTGAGCATCCTAAAACTACAGATGAAATCTCACCGGCTGTAAACCCAACTCTTCCTTCCATTCAATCCGCTCATTCGTCTCTAGTACGCTCAAAATTCAATCCATCGAGACAGATGAAATCAGAAGATGAGGTAACACTTCCTGCGGAAGGTGAAATTATTCCAGACAATTTTCCGCTGAGGAGAATCCCTGTGGGAGCGGTTCTTGAGGTTTTGAAATCAATTGCTATTCCCGCGTGTCGGATCAGCCTGCTTTATGATTTCGAAGGCGTGCATAAAGCTTACAAGGCTCCACCTTCAGGAGAATGCACGGCTTCTGATCTCGGATTTCATCGAATCAGAAGATGGTACGACAAGCCCTATTGTGAGCTTGTAGTCAATCCACAACGTGATTCAACAGTGATTGAAAAAGGACGTCTGCTTCCTGTCGCTCATACTTTGGGCCCAGAAGAGAACGGATTTGGAATATATCTCGGCATCGAAAATGATCCGACTGTCAGAATGATCAGGTGTACTGGTGGTACCGATAGTGCCGATGTTGCGCTGACCACAGAAGATCTGCTTCGGGCCTTTAACCGAAGGTTTCAAATAAAAATGCCGCCTCAAAGGGGAGAGCCCCTATGATTTCCGTGGCAACAAGGGTATTTGTTCAGCAAAGTAATGGGCCTGTTGAAAAAGACAGCTTACCAGAAAAAAGAGATCCTCAGCTCAAATTTAAAAGCGGATGAGCCTCCAAAAAATTTAGCGGATCGAGTTTTTCAACAGTCCCTAATGTCATCCGGGCTTCACCCGGTCGGAAATCCTTCGCTATAAAGCCAACGCCCTCGGATTCCACCTCGGGCGAGACCGTTCACAAGTTCGCAAAGGATAAGAGCACACGGCGTGCCAGTTTTAAGGCGGCCCTAAGCCTCGTAAATTGGCGTTTCAGGGAGGCCTGCTGTCCAAAGGTTTAGCCACCAGCGCATTCCCTCGGCGTTCGATTTTTTTCGCCGTCAGCCCGCGCACTCTCAAATGCAGAGATTTTTTTGGGAATTTCACGCGTCTTGCAGCCCGAAATGCCGTCTTTTCATCGCTTGACACATATTTTAGATGGGTCATTCCATTATTAATACGGGCCTGCATCACCGTGAACGGGTAGGCGTTGGCCAAATGCGCGAGGACCGGTGAGGCAACGCCGTTGTGAGTGGGATAATACGTCGTTGCACGTTCCCATCGTTTGATTTCGTCCGTGCCCGGCTGCGGCGTTCGCGTTAAAGATTTGAGAGGAGCTGTGATCAATTCCTTCGTTCCCGTCTTCGGATCGACCCGATAGAGCGGATGAACTTTTTCGAGCGCCTCGCGTTGAAGGGGATGGATTGGGAAACCTCGTGAGCGAGCTTTGACCTGGCTCTGCCGGCGATGTGCAAGTGTCAGGTTGTTCGGTTTGAGCAATGCAACGTTCAACCAACGGATGAATATCGAACATTTGTGACAATTGCACATGAGCCGGCGTCCTCTTCTGGCCGGGAGGGTCGCGCTACGAATGTGGTACTTTTACAGCTCAAGTAATCTGTCCGAACGAAAATATAACAAGAAAAAAGGCGTGGCGCGGTTTGCGCGGAACACTTGTGCGGGCCGCTGCGCGGCCAGTTCAGGCGCTTCGCGCCTAGCGCTCCGAAGACGCTGCCGCGTCTTCTCGCGCACGCATCGCGATCAAAACGCGACATTGGTCGCGTTTTGCGTGTCCTTATCGAGAGATAGGCGGTGTGAGCATCCCGAGACATAGGTGACGTTTTATACCGGACACATAGGTAACACTCTTTTGACTAAACTCGACAGGTATCCGAAGGGGGGGTGCCATGTCTTGGAAGGAGTGTTCGATGATGGACGAGAGGCTGAAGTTCATCGCCAGGCTTTTGGACGGCGAGCGAATGAGCGATCTGTGTCGAGAGTTCGGGATCGCGAGAAAAACGGGTTACAAGATTTGGAATCGCTATCGGGACGTGGGCTTAAAAGCCCTGTCGGACCGAAGCAGGCGCCCGTACCGCTACGCAAACCAGATCCCTATTCAAATAGAGAAGTACATCGTGAGGTGCAAAGAGGAGCGGCCAACTTGGGGAGCGCCCAAGATTCGGGAGCTCGTGTGTAAAAAATTTCCTGAGATTAAGCTGCCTGCAAAGAGCACTGTACACGCTGTCTTGGATCGTAATGGTTTGGTGAACCGCAGGAAGCGCGCTCGATATAAAGCCCAAGGTACAGCACTCTCTAACAGCGACGAGCCCAATGATCTTTGGTGCACGGATTTTAAAGGCGAGTTCATGCTCGGTGATCGCCGCTATTGCTATCCGTTAACCATCACGGATTATGCAAGCCGATATCTTTTGGCCTGCGAGGGACTGGAAACTACCAAACAAGACTTCACATTCAGCGTTTTTGAGCGGGTGTTTCAAGAATTTGGATTGCCCAAAAGCATTCGATCCGACAACGGCAATCCCTTCTCCTGTCCGAGGGGATTGTTTGGCTTAAGCAAGCTCTCGGTGTGGTGGCTAAGACTGGGAATCCAAATTGAGCGCATCAGGCCAGGTCATCCCGAACAAAACGGACGCCACGAACGGATGCATAGAACTCTAAAAAAAGACGCCACTAAGCCAGCCGCCGGCAACTTTCTTCAACAACAATCAAAGTTTGACGAGTTCTTAAATATCTACAATCACGAGCGACCGCATGAAGCCCTTGAAATGAAGACGCCAGCCGATTTCTACAAAAAATCTGATCGACGCTACCAAGGACTTCTCGATCTTAAATATCCGTTCGGCAAGATGTGGGACTTCGAGAAGACGAAGACGGAATTTGGCTCGTGAGTTTTATGGATTACGACTTAGGTTTTTTTGATCACGAGGGAATGCGGTTTGAGCCGATGCCCGACCCCTTCGGGCAGGCGGTGTTACCGATGTGTCCGGTATAATCTGTTACCTATGTCTCCGGTATGTACCCGTGCTTACGTGGTGCCCAGGGACGGAATCGAACCGCCGACACGCGCCTTTTCAGGGCGCTGCTCTACCGACTGAGCTACCTGGGCAATTTGGACGTGAACTGCTTGATCATCACTAAAGAAAAGAGTTGCCACGCAGGTTTTAGAAACGCAACCGGAAATCACCGGCGCGCAACGCGGATTTATTTTTCTGAGGCGGTTTTTTCCGCTGGAGGTTCGCCTGTACTCGCTTCGAGCTCTTTCAAAATGGATTTGAATTCTTTCAGCGTAACCGTCTTGTAATCGTACGCGCGGCCGAAGCGCTTGAGGATCTCGTAGGAATATTTCACGCGTTCCGAGAGCTCCTCCACGCGTTCCCTGGGAACGACGTCGAAAGCCGCAGTACTCGTCTCGGGCTTGGCGGCGCTCTTCTTGGGAGAAGGCTTGGCGGCTTTGGGTTCGGGCTTCGGAGCCGGCGCATCCGATTCAAGGCTTGGCTCGTCGATGGGATGTCCTGCCATGATGACATGGGCGGTTCCGTCATTTTCGGTCGCGGCGTAGAGTTCAAGGGCATGCGCGCGCTTCGCGCGCGCAAAAGCGGATTGCCCGACCAGCGATAAGCACAGACATGTCAGTATGATTTGGATCGGAGCTTTCATCAGTGACAGGAGTATATCTTTATTGACCGATCGCGTCAAATGCTAAGTTGAATTTAAGTTATTGATATTAAAATGATTAAATTGAGATGCAAGAATGGCACGCTCGTGTGCTATGACTGGTGCGACTCCAAGAGGTTTTTCAGCGTTGCCGCCTTGACAAGGTGACCGCGGATTCCCATTTTGGGGACAGTTTCAACAAACAACACCTTAAAGGGAGGTAGAAAACTATGTCCGTTACCCCATTGCATGATCGCATCCTCGTGAAGCGCATCAGTGAAGAAGAGAAAACCAAAGGCGGAATCATCATTCCGGATACGGCAAAAGAAAAGCCGGCCGAAGGCAAAGTGATGGCAATCGGCAGCGGCCGCCGCACCGATGACGGTAAAATCATTGCTCTTGAAGTAAAGAAGGGCGATCGCATTCTGTTTGGCAAGTATTCCGGAACCGAGATTAAGATGGACGGTGATGAGTTGCTCATCATGCGCGAAGACGACGTTCTCGGGATCATTCAGTAATTTATTTTTTAGGAGGAGAAAATCATGTCAGCTAAAGAACTTCGTTTTTCAGAACAGGCCCGCACCGCCATTCTTCATGGCGTGAACGTGCTTGCCGACGCGGTAAAAGTAACTCTCGGCCCCAAGGGTCGCAACGTGGTTATCGAGAAGGCCTTCGGCGCTCCGATGGTGACCAAAGACGGCGTGACCGTCGCCAAGGAAATCGAGCTTGCCGACAAGTTCGAGAACATGGGCGCCCAGATGGTCAAGGAAGTCGCTTCCAAAACCAACGACGATGCCGGCGACGGCACGACGACGGCGACCGTGCTCGCTCAGGCCATCTATCGCGAGGGTGCTAAGATCGTGGCCGCGGGCCACAACCCGATGGAGCTCAAGCGCGGGATCGACAAGTCGGTCGCGAAGATCGTCGACGAAATCAAGAAAATCGCGAAGCCCTGCAAGGATCACAAAGAGATCGCCCAGGTCGCGACGATTTCGGCCAACTGCGATAATACGATCGGCAACATCATCGCCGAAGCGATGAAGAAGGTCGGTAACGAAGGCGTGATCACGGTTGAAGAGAGCAAGACCGCCGACACCACGCTAGACGTCGTGGAAGGCATGCAGTTCGACCGCGGCTATCTCTCGCCGTACTTCGTGACGAACGCGGAACGGATGGAAGCCATCCTCGAGACCCCCTACATCCTGATCTACGACAAGAAGATCAGCTCGATGAAGGATCTCCTCCCGATCCTCGAGAAGGTCGTGCAGAGAAGCAAGCCCCTCATGATCATCGCGGAAGAAGTGGAAGGCGAAGCGCTCGCCACTCTCGTGGTGAACAAGCTGCGCGGCACGATCCAGGTCGCGGCCGTGAAGGCCCCGGGCTTCGGCGATCGCCGCAAGGAAATGCTCCAGGACATCGCGGTTCTCACCGGCGGAAAGCTCATCAGCGAAGACATGGGCGCTAAGCTCGAGAACACGAAGCTCGAGGATCTCGGCCAGGCCAAGAAAATCACGATCGACAAGGACAACACCACGATCGTCGACGGCTCCGGCAAGAAGGCTGAAGTCGAAGGCCGCGAGAAGCAGATCCGCAAGCAGATCGACGAGACCACCTCGGACTACGATCGCGAGAAGCTCCAGGAGCGTCTGGCGAAGCTCGTCGGTGGTGTAGCCGTGATCAACGTGGGTGCGGCCACCGAAGTCGAGATGAAAGAGAAGAAAATGCGGGTTGAGGACGCGCTCAACGCCACTCGAGCGGCGGTCGAAGAAGGCATCGTTGCTGGCGGCGGAACCGCGCTGCTTCGCGCGGCGTTGACTCTCAAGGCCCTCAAGCTTGAGAACGCGGCTGAGCAGGCCGGCATGAACATCATTCGTCGCTCCGCCGAGGAGCCTCTCCGGATGATCGCGATGAACGCAGGCTGGGATGGGTCCGTTGTCGTTGACAAGGTCATCAACAACGACAACGCCAACTTCGGCTTCAATGCGCTCACGGAGACCTATGAAGATCTCTTCAAGGCCGGCGTGATCGATCCCGCGAAGGTTGCGCGTTGCGCGATCCAGAACGCGGCGAGCGTTGCATCGTTGATGCTCACGACCGAAACCCTCATTGCCGAGAAGCCGAAGAAAGAATCGGCGATGCCGGCGATGCCGGGCGGCGGCATGGGCGGCGGCTTCGACATGTAAGCCACGTCCCGCTCAAGAAGCTGGAAAAACAGGAGAGCGCCGGGGAGAAATTCCCGGCGCTTCTTTTTTTCTGATTCATGCATTAAGTGAATAACAAATACTCAAACATGTATTATACAAATGCAGGCGCACGCTCTATATTTCGCGTCATTCCAAGGAGGCAACAATGAAAAAACTTATCGTAATGATGGCATTCTTAAGTTCAAGCTTCGCGTTCGCCGACGGCTTCGTCTGCAAAACGCTCCATAACGACTTGATCATCAGGGTCTACAACAACACCGAGCCGGCTTACGGAACGCGTAATAGCGCCGTGATGGTGCTTTCGGACCCGGCGATCGATTACGGCCGCAAGACCATCGCGAAGTTCACCGGCGTGAACACCACGCTCAGCAACGTGAGCACCAATTACGCGGCGTTCGTGGATCTTCGCTATCTCGACAGCCGCCGCAAGGGAGAGCTGATCCTCGGCACGAAGCTCGGCTACATCAAGAACTTCTACCTCGACGTCAATTTCAGCTACGGGCACCCGATCGCGCCGGGCGAAATCACGACGGGCAACCTTGAAGTGCTCAAGCGCAACGGCGACTCGTTCGACGAGCCGGTTCGCTGCAAGCGCTACCTCAAGGGCTGAAAATAAGCAGTTACTTGACCAGCGCCAAATAGGCGCCGGCCAGACGATCCGACAGACGGCGGGCCTCGAATTGATCGAGGGCCCGCCGTTTTGCTTTCAGCGAAAGCTCAGCGCGGAATGCGGCGTCTTCCTTGAGCTGTTTCAAATGCCGCGAGTAAGCCCGCCAGTCTTCCTGGGCGACGACGTATCCGCCTTCTCCAACTGTTTCAAGCTGCGCGTTCATGAACGGCGTCAGGTGCGACACGACCGGCTTTCCGTGGATCATCGCTTCGGCGAGGTTGCATCCGAACGTTTCGCCGTCGCGGCGGGCATGCGCCAGCACGTCGATTGAGTTGTAAAAACGCGAAAGCCGTGCGTCGTCGGCCGTGGGCGAAATCGCGACGAAGTTTTTGAGGTTCATCGACCGGGCTTCGCGGATCATGTTCTCGGGCGGTGAAAGAGCTAAAAACCAGGTCGAGTCGCCCTGAATTTCAGCGTAGGCTTTGAGTGAAATAGGGTCGTGGATCCCGGGATCCGCGCGTCCGACCCTTCCAATCACGAACGCGTCGGCGGGAATTCCCAGTTCGCCACGAAGGTTTTCGGTCGAGGCGGGCAGTTCGACCGGGTTGTAGAAGATCTCGGCGCGGGGGTCATGGGCGGCCCACGTCGCTTTGTTCTCGAGAAGCCAGCGCGAAACAAAAAACATGCGGCTCACGAGCCGGTGGGAGGGGGCAGTATTTTCCAGTTCGAATTGGTTCGTCGTCAGTATGGCGGGGATTTTCGACATCACCGTCTCATCTGAAGTGGGGGGTTCCGCGCGTCCCGAATAATGGACGTGAAGAACGTCTGGGGAGAGTTCCAGAAGAAGGTCGTGAAGCTCTTCGTCATTTTTCGCGAGAAGCACGTGGTCGGCGCCCAGAATCGCCCTGAAGTTGGGAATCCGCGCGTTCATTTGAGACCAGAGACGTTTTTTCGCCCGTGCGGCGCGCACGCCGATGGCGGCACTCAGGTTCACCTTTGCCCGCTTCGAGAGAGACTCGCGGTGCATTCGTGAAACGGCAAAAACTTCAAAGCGTGAGCGGTCGAGATACTTGCAAAAGATCTCCATCGTGCGCTCGGTTCCGCCAAGACTGAGCTGATTGCAGTAATGAACGACCCGAATCTTGCGTGTGTGCGCGAAATTGCTTGATTGCATAGTGCGACAATACGCGATGGCTATCTGCACGAACAAGCACGTCTTTTATAGTACCCGACCAAAACGATCTGTAAAATACCTGTAATATCAGTCAGTTAAGATATTTTTTATTAAAGTGTTTTTCATGCCGCACCGATCTGTAAAT
Source organism: Deltaproteobacteria bacterium (assembly GCA_016186905.1). Lineage (GTDB taxonomy): Bacteria > Bdellovibrionota > UBA1018 > UBA1018 > UBA923 > JACPKS01. The sequence continues at coordinate 25,650 of JACPKS010000001.1, read as the reverse complement.
CAAAGCAAAGCAGTACGGTTGGGAGTTCCTCAAGGAGGCCCAATCTGGCAGGGAATGCCGAAACCATATCTCATCGGATGAGGTAGAGAGCCTTTCTTACCGAAGGAGGAGAGGGATATGGGTTTCCGGATAGCAACCAATGTGCAGAGTATCGCTGCTCAGCGGTCTCTAGGCGCTACGCGAGAAGGTCAAAACCGTTCACTGGAAAAGTTGTCGTCCGGCGAGCGCATCGTACGGTCAGGTGACGATGCCGCGGGCATGGCGATTTCCGAGAAATTGAAAGCGGAAATTCGCAGCTTGAGGCAAGCCAACCGCAACGCGCTCGACGGCATCTCGCTGATTCAGACGGCGGAAGGCGGCTTGAACGAAGTCGGCAACATCCTGATCCGGCTGCGCGAGCTCTCGATCCAGGCCGCGAGCGACACGATCGGCAACACCGAGCGCGGGTTCGTGGACAAGGAATTCAAGAGCCTCATCGACGAAGTTCAGCGAATCTCGCAAGTCACGAAATACAACGGCATCAGCCTGCTCAACGGCGAAGGCGACGCGCTTGAGATCCAGGTCGGCACGCGCAACATTCCGGAACATGACCGGATGGCGTTTGACGTCTCGAAGAATAACGCGTCGGCGACCAAGCTCGGAATCATGGGCCTTACGGTCGAAAGCCGGGACGATGCGCAGCAAAACATCGACAAGATCGACAGTGCGATTCGGCAGGTGAGCGACAACCGCGCCGACTTCGGCGCGCTTCAGAACAGGCTCCAGTCGACGATCAACAACTTGCAGATCAGCGACGAGAACTTGTCGGCGGCGAACAGCCGCATCCGCGACGTGGACGTCGCGCATGAGACGTCGGAGTTGACCAAGCGGAACATTCTTGCCCAAGCGGGCACGTCGATGCTCGCGCAGGCGAACTCGAACAATATGTTGGCTCTGAAGTTGATCGGGTAGTAACGGGGGTAGGCGGTAAGCGGCCGAAAGGCCGTCATACTTCTCGTCCTTGTGGAAGAAACAGTGGGCGCCCGGAGTCCCTCCCGGGCGCCCACGCTCTCTTTTCTCGCTTCTTTTGTCCTTATGCCGCGTCAGTTTTCTCCTCGCTTCGTCAGCAGCCACCCACGGCTAGCTTCCTCGCTCGTCGAAAACTTCCTTGCCTAAGGCCAAAATAAGCTTCGAAAAGACGGCTAACCTGTTTTTGGCCGAAAGTGAAAATAAGATTCGGAAGCGCTACGCTCCGTCCCTCTTCTGTAGTATTGAGAGTGCCCATGTCCACCCACAAAAATCCGTATGCCGGGCGCTTAGGCGAGTTTTCGGGCATCGCGTTCGACGCAGCCGCGGCATCTGAGCGCAAGGGTGTGTGGCGTGAGTTTTTTCGTGGGAGCATGGAGCGTGGGCCTGAGCGGCTGGTCTTCGAAGTGGGTTGCTCGAACGCTGGGTTTCTCGCGTCGATCGCCGAGGCAAATCCGGACGCCGCGTTCGTCGGCATCGATTGGAAGTTCAAGGTGCTCTTCAAGGGTGCCAAGCGCGTGCACGGGATGGGATTGAAAAACGTCGCACTCTTGCGCGGGAAGGCGCAGGAGATCTCGCGGATCTTCGGCGAGGACGAACTTGATGAGGTCTGGGTGTTTTTTCCCGACCCGTGGGCGAAGAAACCACAGCTCAAACATCGTTTGATTCAGGAGGCGTTTCTGCTCGATTGCGCGCGCGTTTTGAAACCGGGTGGGCGGGTTTTCATTAAGACCGATCACCCGGGATATTTTCAGTGGATGCTGGCACTTTGGGGGGCGCCGCGGCCGGTGCTTCCGGCGTATGATGGGCCCGTGCCGACCGAGCGCGGCATGCGCGCGAAGCAGATGCTTGTGCGAAAGCCGATGGACGAAGATCAGCTTCCGAACGCGAGCGCCGCCGTTTGCGCGCGGTTTGAGATCGTTCGGCAGTCGATCGACTACGCCTCGCTCTCCGCGGCGGAGCTGGGCACGCTCTTCGGCGGGCGCGACACGCTTTTTGAAAAAGGGTTCCGAGAGCAGAAGCTCCCGATTTATTTTCTGGAAGTTATTTGCACTGCCAAGCGTAGCCGTTAAACCAGCAGCCGGTCTGCGGAGCGCCCGTGGTGTACTTGCAGACGTACGCCGTTCCGAGGCCCCAGAGGATGTTCTGCTGTTCGCAGGTCATGGTCACGCAGCCGCCGTAGTAATAGCTGAACTGGCCGCCGTTGGGGCAGTTGAAGTTATTCGGCACGCAGGCCCAGCCGTTCCAGCTCATGTTGCTTCCGCAAACGACGTTGCCGCCGTTGGTGTTGACGATGCACGAGTTTCCACTCTGCACGTAACCGGTCGGACAGCCGTACGCGTAGCCGTTCGGGCCCCAGTAGTAACCCATGGGAACCGTGCCGCCGGCCGGAGGTTGCGGCAATGAGCCGTAAGTCGGGGCCGGTAGGCCGTTGTTATTCGGGTTCGCGTTCGTGCTATTGCTTCCGCACGCCGTAAGCGCCTGAGCAAGAGTCAGTGCAAGTGCTAGCGTCGCGAGGATCTTGGCTCCAGATTTTTCGATAGAGGTCTTCATATACTTCTCCTTAAATATTCTTCACACGCTGTCACTCAAAGTAAGCTTCTGTTCGACGGCCCTATAAGCAGGTTCGGTGCCAAAATGACCACGGGAGTTGGTTTGTGAGAAATAACGGTAGGTTACGCGTGCCGGGCGATGGTCGATGGTTGAAAAGCCGCACTGAGAGGGCCATTTCGGCCGCGCCACGCGTTTACAGGTGTAAAGGAGTTAGACAGCGAAAAGGTGGCTGCTAACTAATGGCAAAGCGCTGCGTTAAAAAAAGATCGAAAAAAAGGGCGGACCGGCTTTCGCCGATCCGCCCAGATTAACGCTTAAATCAGCGGACGATCACTCGTCGCGAAAAAGCGAGCGGTTCGTCGGAACGCTGCTGAACTCGACGGGAACCTTCTTGCGCTTGGCCAGCGTCTCACGGTCCATTGTGACGTCCTGTCCGTTTTTCATGATGAGGATGATGTTTTGGCCGCCGCTATCCCCTTTGATGTCCCTGACGCCGGCGTAGGGTTTTCCGGAAGAGCTGTAGACTTCAACGAAGCTCTCGTCAGGATTCATGAAGTAGACCCGGCCATTGTTCGTGTACATCCAGGCGTGGTTTCGGATGATTTTGATTTCCTGGATGTAGTTCCAGAAGCCGAGCGAATATTTCGTGCGGGAGCAGGTCTGGCCGGCCGCGGATTTCGTCGTCACGACGACGAGCTTGCCGGCGTCGGCGAGAAGAAAAAGCTCCTGAACGGTGGTGCCCTTCTTGCTCTTGAGCTGCTTGCACTCGACAACGTTATTGCCGATGCGATCGACGTCGTTGTTGGAGAGCGTGCAGCTTTCCCTGACCCGGTTGATGCATTTTTGAATCTTCTCCGGGACATAATTGACATTGCTCTCGATGATTTCGTTTTCGAGGGCGTCAGCGTCGGTTGCGACCTTGCGGGTGGTATCTTTTGCGTAAGCTACGTTCAACGCGAGCGCGAGAACGAGCGTGAGAAGCCAGTTGAATTTTTTCATTTTTTGTTTCCTCTCCTTGGATCGGTAAAAAGATCAATAAATAGACCTCATCCAAGAATAAGAGCAGGTCCAACGGGTGTAAAGCGGCAAAAACCGCAGCCGTTTAATTATTGCAGCCTAGCTCGATTTAAGCTCAGTCCAGATGCGCTGCAGCTTTTCGAGGCGTTCGGGGTTGTCTTCCAAGATCTCGAATTTCTTAAGAGTTTCCTCGCCGGGGAAAATCACCTTGTTCGAGATGAGCGATTCGGTGCCGGGAAGGCCCTTGATATCGACCACCGGACTATAAAACAGATGCATGACCTGCACGGCCGCGATCCCGCGGTCGAGCGAAAAGCGCATGAATTCTTTGGCGAGCTCGGGCGATGCCGCGCCCTTGGGGATCGCGAGATAATCCATGAAAAACTCGCCGCCCTCTTTGGGATGCACGAACTCAAGATTGGGATTTTTGCGGCGCACCTGCAATACGTCGCCCGAGTAGGCCTGAGTCACGGCGATTTCGCCGGCTTCCATGATCGGCATGGGATCGGCCGTATAGGTCTTGAGAAACTTCTTCTGCTTCACGAGAAGCGCCTTGGCTTTGGCCAGCGCCTCGTCACTTGCGTCATTATAATGATAGCCGAGATACCGGAGCGCCGTTCCGATCACGACCGGCGCGTCGTCGAGCATGCCCACCTGGCCTTTCAGCTCTGGATGTTCGAAAACCCACGCGAGCGAATCCACCTTCGCTTTGACCTTCGCGCGATTCACCGCGAGCCCCGTCGTGCCGCTTGAATACGGAATCGCGAACTCGCGCGTGGGGTCGTGCTGCGGCGCCTTTGCCATGCCCACGAGATTCGCGAGCTCCGGCCAATCAAGCTTTCCCAGCGGCTCGATCAAGCCAAGCGATTTCAAAGCGCGGATGAGATATCCGGTCGGCACGATCAGGTCGTAACCGCGGGCGCCGGCCTGAAGCTTCGCGAGCAGTTCCTCATTCGAGGAAAAATAATTGAGGTCGATCTTCGCACCTGACTTCTTTTCGAACTCGGAGAGAAATCGCGGGCTGAAGTAGTTCGACCAGCAGTAGAGATGCAGCACGCGCGGCGCTGTCGCGGCGGCTGGCGCGGTCTGAGAATCGGTTTTCTTGGTGCACGCTGAAACAGCGAGCGTGAACAGAGCGGACAGAATCAGGATGCGACGCATGGTTATTCCCTCCGAAGACGGAAAACCATTACCACAGTCAGTAGCGTGAAGAAAATAACCGAGAACGAAATCGCGTTCATTTCCGGCGTCACCCCGAAGCGCATCATTGAGTAAATGCGGATGGGAAGCGTGTCGCTTCCCACGCCCGAGGTGAAAAACGTGATGAGGAAGTCGTCGAACGAGAGCGTAAACGACAAAAGCGCCCCGCTGATGACCGCTGGCAGCAGCAGCGGGAAGGTCACGGTCCAAAACGCGCGCCAAGGTGTCGCGCCCAGGTCGGAGGCCGCTTCTTCAAGCAGCGGGTCCATCCCCTTGATTCGCGCCAGAATGATCAAGGTGACATACGACACCGAAAACGTGGTGTGCGCCAAGATCACCGAGAAAAGCCCCAGCGTCATTTTTAAGAACGAAAACCAGACGAGAAGCGAAAGCCCCATGACGATTTCGGGAAGTACGAGCGGCAGGTTAATGAGAGACTCAAACGCCACGCGCCCCGGAAAGCGCGGCCTGCGAAGGCCCAGGGCCGCCATCGTTCCCAGCACGGTCGAGATGATTGTCGAGCCCACGCCGATGAAGATGCTGTTCCAGAGCGACTGCAGGAGCTGCGGGTCGCTAAACGCCCGCACGTACCAGTGGAAGAGCGTCGGTCCGCCGCGAAACGAAAGCACTGAGAGCGCGACGAGAGGAAGATAAAGCGCGGCGAGAATGAACGTGGTGTAGGCCACAAGCGAAGGGCGTCGCTTTTTTCCGGGGATGCGCGGCGGTTTAAGCGGGGTCTTAAACGGCGTCTTAAACATGGACCGGCCCCGCCTCCGCTCTTTTGCCGCGCATTTCGCGCGCGGCGGGGTCACGCGAGGCGCGCGAGAGCACGATGACGAACGAAACCATCGCCATGAGCACGAGCAGCGTGCTCATGGCGCTGCCAAACGGCCAGTCACGCGATTTCAAGAACGTTTCGGTAATGAGGGTTCCCACGTACATGCTCTGCGAGCCGCCCATTAAATCCGGGATGACGAATTCGCCGAAGGCCGGGATGAAAACGAAGATGCTGCCCGTGACGATGCCCGGAAGGCTCAGCGGCAGCAGAACTTTCAGCGCCATCTGAACGCGCGAGGCGCCGAGGTCGTAAGCGGCGTCGAGCAGCGTGAAATCGAGTTTATCGAGCGCCACGAACAGGGGAAGGACCATGAACGGAAGGTAATTATAAATCATGCCGATACCGACGCCGATCAGGTTGTCGGTGAGCTGAAGCGGAGCCGCGATGAGGTGAAGCTCGCGCAGGAGCTGGTTGATGAGGCCGTTTTCGCCGAGAACGAGTTTCAACGCGTAGATGCGGATCACGAAATTCGTCCAGAACGGCACGATCACGAGCGCGAGGATCAGTTTTTTCAGCATGTCTCCGGACCGCGCCATGAGGTAGGCCAGCGGATACGCAAGAACAAGACACGTGCCCGCCGTAAATGCCGCGAGCAGCAGCGAGCGAAACACGGTTTTAAGGTAAATCGGCTCGAACACCCGCGCGAAATTTCCGAGATCGAGGCGGTACTCGATCTGGCCGTACGCGCCTTTGTGCATGAGGCTGAACGCCACGACGATTCCCAGGGGAATGATCAGGAAAAAAATGAACCAGCCTAAACTCGGAAAGATGAAGGCCGGGGTTTTCTGCTGCTTGGTGAAAGCGGTTGGTTCCATCGCGGTCGCTTAGGCGTCTTGCACAAGAACGCTGTCGGCGGCGTCCCAGACCGCGTAGTAGCGCTCGCCGACCTTGAGCGCCGGCATTTTGGTCGCCGCCTGGTTGGCGAGCAGCGCGATGAGCGGCGGGAGCTGGTCGTTGATCTTCAGACGCACCTGCGTGGTCGCGCCGAAATAAGTGCGCTCAAGCAGCGTGCCGCGAAGAACGTTGATCGAGGGCTGTGGCGCGACGGCCACGGAGGGCGCCGCGGTGATCGCGGCGCCGGATCCCACTTCGATGAGCACCCCGCCGTTTGCCGGCGCGGACGCAGCCGCGGGAGAATGCGACGGCGACGTCACGCGAATGCGGATTTTTTCGGGGCGAACGACGAGGCCGACGGCCACGCCTTCAGGCGGAGGCAGCCTGCCATCCTCAAGGCGGGTGTGCAGCAGGCCCGCTTCCTCGGTCTGAATCGAGCAAATTCCGTTTGAGGCGGCAATGAGCTTTCCTTTGAAAAGATTGGTCGTGCCGACGAAGCGCGAGACGAACGCGGTGTTGGGTTGTTCGTAGACTTCGGCGGGCGTGCCGATCTGCTCGATCTTGCCGCGGTTCATGATCGCGATGCGGTCAGAAAGGGTGAGCGCTTCCCACTGGTCGTGCGTGACGAAGATGAACGTGGTGCCAAGCTGTTTTTGGATGGTGGCCAGCTCCTGCTGCATCTGTTCGCGAAGTTTGAGATCGAGCGCGCCGAGAGGTTCATCCAGCAGAAGAATGGCCGGTTCGTTCACGAGCGATCGTACGAGCGCTACGCGCTGCTGCTCGCCGCCCGAGAGCTGCTGGATCGAGCGCTTGGCGTAATCCTCCATGCTCACCATCTTGAGCATGCGCGTGACGCGGTCTCGGATCTCGCGCTCAGGGCGTTTCTTCATCCGCAGGCCGAACGCGACGTTGTCGAAGACATTCAAGTGGGGAAAGAGCGCGTACTTCTGAAAAACCATATGGACGTTGCGTTTGTGGGGATGAACGTCGTTGACGACTTTGCCGTTCATGCGGATCACGCCGGTGCTCGGTTTTTCGAGGCCGCTGATCATGCGAAGGCAGGTGGTTTTTCCGCAGCCGCTCGGGCCGAGAATCGAGAAGAACTCGCCCTCCCTGACGGAGAACGAGAGCTTATCGACGACTTTCTTGTCGGCGGTAAAAAGTTTTGTGACGTTCTCGAACTCCAGAGCCAGAGCTGTCATGGTTTCGACGATCATATTCACGCGGCGTGCGGATTCCAGCGAAAACCGTGCTGTAAGTAAAAAAAATCGGGGCTCGCGGGCGCAAAAAAAAGCCCCGTCCGTCACCGAACGGGGCTTTCTCGAACTTCTACAGCGTGAGCGATTACTTTACGTAATTCTTGAACTCACGGCCGGCGCGGAACTTCGGAACCGTCATCGCCGGGATCTTGATTTCCTTGCCCGTCTGCGGATTGCGGCCGAGGCGCGCCTTGCGCTTGCTGCGCGTAAACGTGCCGAAGCCGATGAGGGTCACGTCGTCGCCCTTTTTCACGCATTTCTTGATCGTGTCGAGGCAATTGTTGAGGACGTACTCACAGTCCGTCTTCGTGAGTTTCGTGGTCTTCGAGATTGCGTCGATGAGTTGAGCTTTGTTCATTTTTTATTCTCCTTATGTACTGCGGTTTGTTGCTTTGACGTCATTGATCTTTACGGACACCGAACCTGCTGTCAAGGCTCTCAGAGCGATTTTTCGGACTAAAGCGCGAACTCGACCCCGAACGAGACAAATGGCCCCATAAAGCGCGGCGTAAGGCTCGACGGGTTGCCGGCCCGCTGCATAAACGCGACTTTCTCCAGAGTGCGCGATTTCGACTGCTCGAAGTAGGCCCCGAATTCCAACGCAAAGCGTGTTTTTGGATTTAAAGTGTATTTCGCGACGTAGGAAAGCATTCCGAGCAGCGAGGATTCGCTCGCGGAGACGGTGCTGGGATTGGCAGCCGCCGCGGCTTCTAAGGTGATGGAGTTGCTGTCGATGCCGGCGAGAAGGTTGATGCCGGTATGCCAGTGTGGACGCCGCGAGAGCTCGAATTCGGCTCCTCCAAGCAGCAGGAGGCCAGAGCGGCTGGCGGAGAAAATTTCCCCTCCAAGCGAGCCGCTATAGTAGCCCGTTCGGGCAACGGCTTTGATCATCGTGTCGAGCTGGACGGCGAGATCGAACAAGAAGCCCATTGAGGCGGTGTAGTTGCCGCGAAAGCCTCCGACGTTGATGGAGGAAAGGCCCAGTGCCACGACCCGGGGAGTGAGGAAGAGCCAGTGCGACTCGCGCGGTTTGCGGTCACGCGCCGTTCCGGCAAGATCGATGCTTGCTGAAGCGAGGGGCGCCTGGTCAAAGTCGACGGCGATGTCAGCCTGCCAGATCCAGCCGTAGCGGCCGTTTGTGGCTCTGACGCGATACCAGCCGTTTTTGTGGAAGTTCGAGACGCGAAGGCGGGCTCCTGAAAACCGCGACTCGAGAACTTCGCTCTCTGGGTCTGGGCTGGCGTGGAGGTCCGCGCGCGTTACGGTGACGACGGCGTTTTGCGCGGCCGATGCGCTCTGCGCGAGGACGGCCGCGGCGGCGGCGGCGGTGGCAAGCACCATCAGCGCCAGGCCCGCGCGCCACGCGATGTTCAAGCGAGGTCCTTTCCGAAAAGACAGCGGAAAGAGAGCCGGAGTCCCTGCTCGTTCGTGGGGAAGCGCAGAAGCCCGATCGCTTGCAGGGGGGAAATCCACTGGAAGTCCTGGTGCTCTTTGGGGTCGAGGCGGGGATCTTGCTGGGACGCGACGGTCAGAACGAAAACCCGCTCGCGGGTCACGCCGAAGCGGGACGTGAACTCAAAATCGTAGCCGACGTCGACCGGCGGGCTTTCAAACGCGAAGCCCGTCTCTTCGAGAGGTTCGCGGCACGCGGCTTCGAAGAATCCTTCGCCGGGCTCGACGCTTCCGGTGACCGGCTGCCAGAAGGCGCCACGCGCGGCGTTCGTTTTGAGAAGCAGGCAACGCGCGTCGTTGGGTTGGCCCGAGTCGGCGGCGAAGATCCAGCACTGAACTTTTCGGTGTCCCATCGTTAGCTAGATTCTAATTGAGGGGCGGTGGCGTGGCAATGAAACCATGGGTTGAGGAGGAGGTCTATGCGCGCTTGTGCAAAAGTCAGATTGTTCGAAGTCGAACATTTTTGACATTTGCACAGGCGGGGATGTGGCGCTCTTGGAAGGGGATGCAATAAGGAGCCACGCGCTTGCGCTTGCCTGCATTTTATCCTAAAACTGCAACGGGAGCCGACTTAGCTCAGTTGGTAGAGCAACGCTTTCGTAAAGCGTAGGTCTCCGGTTCGAGTCCGGAAGTCGGCACCACGCCTTTTCGATTCTTACCAGATGTTCTTCTGCACGCCGACGCTGATCGAGAGCAGGGTCATGCCGTTGTCGTCGTTGAAAAAGCGCGCATGGGCGATGTCGAGAGTGAGGGCGAACGGGTTTTTTTGTTTCGCCGAAAGTTGCACGCCGCCGCCGATGGCGATCTCGCGGTTTCTGATGTCGTTTAAGCGAACCCGGTCTGAGATCAAAGCGAGCTTGGTGTGTCCCCAGTAGCCGATTTGGCCCTTTGCCGTTCGCGAAACCATGAAAAAAAGCTGCGGCCCGTTGAGCTGTTTCACGCCGTAGGTGCTCGCCGGGCTGGGTGCGGTGACGGTCATGCCCCAGAAGTACCAGCCGGTAAGAAACAGAAATTCAGTCGCGCCGAGATCGATCGGCAGGCGGTATCCGATACGGCCGTTGATGCCGTAAAAACGGGCCGGCGGAAGCTCCGAGCCGTCGGGAAACGCGGTTGGCGAGTGGGACAGCGTGAAAAGGTTTCCGAACATGTTGAACGCGACGTCGAGCACTTTGGGAATGAGCCGGTATCCCGCGCTCACCTTGCCGGTCATGCTGTATTGCGTGAGATTTACGCCGGTGGCGCTCTCTCTGTAAGTCTTGTAGACGGTCGGGCCGACACCGGCGCTGGCGTAAAACCGCTGCGGCGGGATCTTGGGCGTGTAGAGGATCGCGTATTCGGTCAGGCCGCCGGCCTCGTCGGCAGTACCTCCGGCAAGGATCGCCTTGGAATAGATCACCTCCTCCTTGGGTATGAGGATGCGGAACTTGAACTCGGTCGCCTTGTTTTCAGGGTCGGATTTCGCGATATCCATGTTCGGGTTCCATTTGCTGTCTTCGGAACGGAAAAAGTAGAGGTCGATGGAGTCGGCGTTTTCGATGCAACTCACTCCCAGATAGAGGTGCTTCGCCTCGTTGCGCTGAACCGCAAGGCGCAGGCCCATCTTTTCGCACTCGGGAGTCGAGAACGTAAAGACGTTTTTCATCTCCACCCGGATCACAAGCGAGATCTCGTGGAAGTCTTCTTTTGAGTCGGTGAAGCGATACCGCAGCGTCGCTCTTGTGGAGCGAAGCTCGACGACCATGCCGGTATGGCCTTTGCGGGGAGGAGAGATGACGGTCGCGCCCTCGCTCGAAAGAAGTTCCGGTTCCCAGCTTTGAGGAAACCCGCTCTTGATGGTGAGTCTCAGCGCCGGCGTCTTGATCGTCGAGCTCGGGGTTCTGTACGACAAAATCCAATCCGCGGAGGTGACGGCGTCGTACTTCAGGTTTCCCAACGAGTCGATCCAACCCAAGAGAATCTCGGGGCGCGCAAGCGCGCGCGGGGGCGCCGGGATCGCGTCGGCTGCGATCGTCCGAGCGGCCATCAAAAGGACGAACATAAAAGTCGAAAATCCGGCGGCTGATCGGCGTTTGACGGATACCCGCATTCTCTTTAATGATAGCTTAGGAGTGACTATGTCGGAAACGAAACATCGCGCCCCGCACCGGACGATCATCGAACCGTTCAAGATCAAGGTCGTCGAGCCGCTTTCGCGTCGCACGCTCGAGCAGCGCGAGGCCATCCTCAAGCGTGCGGGCTATAACCTTTTTCTCGTTCAGTCCGACGACGTGACTTTCGACTTTCTCACCGATTCCGGCACGACCGCGATGAGCGCCGAGCAATGGGGCGCGATGATGGTCGCTGACGAGTCTTACGCCGGCTCTCGCAGCTTTCAGCGCTTCGAAAAGGTCGTGCGCGAGGTGACCGGGTATCCGTTCGTGATCCCGACGCATCAAGGCCGGGCCGCCGAGCGGCTGCTGTTCTCGCTGCTCGTGAAGCCCGGCATGAAAATCCCGTCGAACAACCATTTCGATACCACGCGAGCGAATATCGAACACATGGGCGGGGAGGCGGTCGATCTCGTCATCGACGAGGGGCGCGATCCCGAGAGCCGGCATCCCTTTAAGGGAAACGTCGATCTCGCGCGACTTGATGCGTTTTGCGCCGAAAACCGCGGCCGCATTCCTTTCGGGATGCTGACGATCACGAATAACACCGGCGGCGGGCAGCCCGTTTCGCTTGCGAACATCGAGAGCGCGTCGAAAATCTACCGCCGCCACGGGATTCCGTTCATGCTCGACGCCTGCCGCTTCGCCGAGAACGCGTATTTCATCAAGCTGCGCGAAGAGGGGTTCGCCGCGGCGCGGGTTCGCGACATCGCGCGCGGGTTTTTCGACCTCGCCGACGGCTGCCTGATGAGCGCCAAGAAAGACGGGCTCGTGAACATCGGCGGGTTCATCGCGCTCAAAAGCGACGAGTGGCTTTCAAATCTCCGCAATCAGCTCATCCTCACGGAAGGCTTTCCCACTTACGGAGGGCTCGCGGCGCGCGATCTCGAAGCGCTCGCGGTCGGGCTTAAGGAAGTGCTGGATGAGGATTATCTCGAATACCGCATCGCGGTTTCGAAATACATGGCCGATGGCCTGAATCGCGCCGGCATCCAAACCATGCAGCCGCCGGGCGGGCACGCGGTCTACATCGACGCCAAGGCGTTTCTTCCCCACATTCCGCCCGGGCGATTTCCGGGGCAGGCTCTCGTGTGCGAGTTGTACCGCCTGGAAGGCGTGCGCTCCTGCGAGATCGGTTCGGCGATGTTCGGCGCATTCGTGGATGGGGCGTTCAGGCCGGCGGCGATGGAGCTCGTGCGGCTGGCGTTTCCAAGGCGCGTGTATACGCAAAGCCACTTCGACTACATATTGGAAGGAATGAGCGCGCTCGTCGCCCGTAAAACCGCGATCCGCGGATTGCGGCTCACGTACGATCCGCCCTTTTTGCGTCACTTTACCGCGCAGTTTGAGCCGGTTTGAGCCGGGCGAAAGCGTCTTTGCGCCCTGGCGCGACCAGCGCGAGCGCGTCGAGCACGGGCGCGAGCACGGTCCGCGGTATTTCCGCCAGCAACGTCGCGCGCGAGCTCTTGCCTGATGCGTACCCCTTGGCGGCCGCGTAAAGATTCTTGAACTCCCGGCCGTCGTTTAGCTTCGAAATGATGAACGCGCCGAGGTACGAGGATTTATTGTCGAAGCGGGAGCGATGGGTGCGTCCTTCGATCAGCAGGCGCCAAGTCGCGGGATAGATCAGGGCCGAGGGCCGCAGCTCGTGGATCGGCGGCAGACCGTCCTCGAGTCTCGCGTGCCTGGCTTCGCGCGAGCGCGGACGCGCGCCGTAAAAATAGTCGGCGGGCACCGGGCCGCCGGTCTGCTCCGCGATCGCCGTGAGAAGAGCCGCCTCGATGAGTTTGACCGCCGTGTATTGTTTTCCGACGGCGATGTTGGAGCTCGCGCGATCGAAAAGAACGGCGTAATTTTCTTGTGCCGGAAAACCTTTGTAGTGGCGGAAGACGTTCGGGGCGTTCAACGCATTGAAAAACGAATCCATCTTGTGAATGGCGACCATGTAGCCATCCAGCGTGTAAAACCTTCGCTGAAGCTCGGGATTGGTTTCGTACAACAGCGCCCAGCTTTGATGGACGAAGAGACCCTGATCGCTCGCGGCGAATCCGCTGACGTCTTGATTCGCGACCTCAACCGCGGCTTTGAGAATTTTTTCGACGAACGGCGCGGGAAGGTCTTCGCCTACGGCTTTTCCCGCCGCGAGAAGGCGCGCGCCAAGCTCCGCGGTGAGGCAGTCGCCGGCCGGCGTTCGGAAAGGAATGGTCGCTTCGATGCAGGCGACGATCCCCAGCAGATCGCGCGCCCTGAGGTGTTTCTTAAGCGCGCGCCACGCCGCAAGCGCGCTTAAGAATTCGTTGATCCCGCTCGATGGCCCGATTACCACGCCTTTTTTAAAGCCGAAGACGGTCGCGAGGGTGGCGATGTCTTTGTCGCGGAGCAGAGTCGCGGTGAGCTTGAGCGAGAGTTCTTCGGACGGAATGCAAGGAGCGATGAGAGCGCTAAGCTCCGGAAGCCTTGCGCGGTCGATCTGCACATAGACGACGTCATGGAAGAGCCCCGCTAATTTTCCGATCGCCGTGCGCGCGCTAGAGATGGCCAACGCGTGCTCGAGGTCGTGAAAGTCGCGATTGCGGGTGGACATGGCGTTGGCGACCAAAAACGCCATTTTTTCGGCTTCGTCCGTGGTGATCGAAGCCCCGAGCTCGCGGGAGGCGGCAAGAATCCGCTCGATGCATTCGCACAGCGGCGAGGTTTCCAGCCGCGCTTCAACGGGTGTTTGCAGGGGAAGACCCATACTATTTGTATCGTCCGTGTTGCCGCGCTCCAGAAGGGTCTCAGCGGTCTTTTGCGTGCGCGACTAGGCAGCTCTTGCCGGCAAAACGTCAAATGGCGGCCGCAATCCTCAAAGCCGTTCGAGCACGGATCGGAGTTTCAGAAAGCGCCGGTGCCCGATCACGAAGCTCGAGATCGACCAGTTGAGTTTCTTGTGTTCGTACGTCGTGGATTCAATCGTCGCTTCGAAACGCCGCTCGTCGCGGTGGATTCGGGCAATGCGTGTCCCATGGACGATGGCGTCGCCGGCGAAAAGGAAGGGCGACTTCACGATGTCCACGAATCCCGCGATGACGTAGAACGGGATCCCGACGAGATAGGGGACAGGGGAACCGTCGTCCAGTTGAGACATCTCGTCGGCTACGGCACTGGCCAGGCCGTAAAAACGCGGGCGGGAATGAGGCGGAGCCGGGAACGCCGCGGACGCGTCGCGCGCGAGGCGCGCGAGTTCCGGCTGTTCAAACGTTTTGGAGATCGGTTTGCGGTAATCCGAAAGGCCGTTCGGGAACGAGTAAAACCGAAAGCGCGCGCAGCCCTGATCGCCCTCGCGCTGCTCGCAGAGAAGCACGATCTGGTCTCCGGTTCGGCGATCCTCGACGGCTTGCGCGGCCTGGTCGTAGGCATTGGAGGCGAGCGCGGCCCGCGTGGCCAGCAGCAAAGGGATGAGCGCGGAAAGTTTACGAAGCACGGATGGCCTCCACGATTCGCTGGAACCTGCGATGCGGAATCCTTCGAGGCACTACGCGGTTCCACTGCTTGGCGAGAATGTCTTGCAGTCCACGCTCGATCTGGCGTTCTTTCATGCGGAGGGCGAGATGTTGGACGAGCCGCTTGAGCCCGATGCCGCCGTATACGAACGGCGCTTTGGCGACGTCCGCGCCGAGCACGATCGCCGGCGCGGTGAAAAACAAGGCGCTTCCCACGTTGAAGACGCACATTCCTGCGCCTCCGACGATCCAGAATCCCATCATGCCCGCGACCTCGTGTTTCGCGATCAAGTGAACGGTCTTTTCGGTCACGCTGAAAAAACGCGGCAGCTCTTCGCGCTCCTGTCGCGGAAGCACGCCGCTCGCGTCCTGACTGAAATGGTGGATGTCATCGAAGTCGTATTCCGGTCCGATCCATTCGTCTTGTCCTTCGCGAGTCTCGAGAGCGAATCGCATGCGGCGGCAGATGCCCTGATCGTCGGCGTGGGTGCACAGAAGAAGAAGCTCGTCTCCCGTGCGGCGGTCTTCGAGGATTTTTCCACGAAGATCCAGCGGAAGTGTTGGTTCGCCTGCTCCCACGTGGACCATCTCTTGGGCTTGCGCCGCTGAACAGAACGTCAGGATCAAAGCGAGTCCCAGAAGATTGCGGAGTGAGCGCAAAAGCGGCATGGGAGGGTTCTATCATTTTTAGGCGTTTTTGCAAAGCAGTATAGTCAGACACTATATTGAGTTAACTAGTTATAATTGCAAGTTAAATACAAAATAGTGTAGATGGTTGTCTACAGTTTTTTTCTTTACTAAATCGAAATAGTCAACATTATGAATGTCCATTTGAAACGCGCGGAATAATGAGGTCCGGCGATTTTTCAGACAGACTCGCGATGCCTCTCGGTGATCTGTCGTTCTCGAACACCTTTTTCGTTCGCCCTCGGAAGTGGACGGGAAACTGCGCGTATGCTAGCCACTGAGAATCCGTCGTAAATCCTTCAGCGGAGAGGTGTCCGAGCGGTTGAAGGAGCACGCTTGGAAAGCGTGTATACGTCGCAAGATGTATCGAGGGTTCGAATCCCTCCCTCTCCGCCATTTTACAATTCGGGCTTTCTCGTAAATCGCAGTAACAATCCAAAATCAAAAACTAATGGCGTCGGGAGTTTACCGGCGTCGCTCCAAGGGAACCGTCACTCGGGATCAGCCGTTATAAGCGTTGTGAGCTGAGTTTTGGCTGAGCGGTGGCTGAGTCAGAATATCGCGTGCCTCTCATTAGGGGCGTTCATTGAGAAGGCGTAACGCAGCTATCTTGGCTTGGTCTAGACTTGGATAAGTTCTTGTTCCCCAATCCTCGCCGACCTTGATGCCCCAATTTGCACCCTTCTTATAGAGCAACACCTGCACGGCCTGATCCCGTCTGTAGATGTTACCCCTTTCGCTCTGACGCCATCTTGGACTTGTGAGCCAGCGCTTCGACATGCTGGCGGTCTTTCGCAGCATCTTTTCCTTTGCGCGATGGCCGACGTAGTCCTGCGTGAGGTTTTCTCCGCAAACGCAGCCACACGTCGACCGGTGCCCCTGAGTCTTATGGACTATATGGTGAACGTAGCGAATGCTAGTTCCGCACCATTCACATTCCGAAGTGAGGTCCCCGGTGTCCTCGACGTCGACCAGTTCCCAGCCCTTTCGAGGCAGACCGTTTGCCTTCCAGCGATGTACGCATTCTTTTTCAAAGAAATCCATTGAGCCCCCGATTCGCCGGACAACTAGCACAGGCAAGGGTTTCCAGTAAAACGTTGATTTTCCCGGCAAAACCAGCAAAATGACACCCGCTCTCTAGGTAACCCAATGGTCTTATTGGCAAAAAATAGCATTGCCCGCCCGGTTGATTTTTGTTAGATGTTCCCATTATGGGAACATTTGTCTTGATCCCATTTTGGGAACAGGGTATAATGTAAAACATGAGTTAAGGCGAAGAGTAGGAAAAGGGTCATGCAACTTGTTGGACGTGAACGCTTAGACGCTTTCGTTAGAAAGCACGCCGATACTCGTAGCTGGGTGGAGGCATGGATTGCCGAAGTTACGGATGAGAACACCAAATGGAAGGGTCCACAGGATATCAAGGCGCGATATGCGTCGGCCAGCTTCTTGGCCAACAGAGTTGTAATTTTTAATGTGAAGGGAAACTCGTATCGCTTGGAGGTGCAGGTCTCTTTCAACATCGGAACGGTGGTCGTCAAGTGGGTAGGAACTCACGGTGAATACGACAAACGTAACGCTGCTCGGTAACTGGTGATTCTTATGAAAACTAAACTTATTACTTCCGAAAATCAGTATCGTGAATACCTTGCAGAAATCGAACGCCTTGTTGAGCTCGACCCGAAGAAGGGCTCACCTGAGGGCGACAGCCTTGCGCTTCTTTCGATGCTTGTTCAAAACTATGAACAGAAGCGTTTCGAGTTTCGCACCCCAGACCCCATTGAGGCCATTCGCTTTAGAATGGAAGAACAGAGCCTGAGCCAGGGAGACCTCGTTCCTTACATTGGAAGTCGAAGCAAGGTTTCCGAAGTTCTATCGGGACGTCGTTCTCTCACTTTGCAAATGATCCGCGCACTGAATTCGGGATTAGGAATTCCTGCCGACATACTTCTTAAACAAACAGAAAAGTCAGACTCTGCCGGATTAGAGTATGAAAAGTTTCCTCTGCGCGAGATGGCGCGTCGGGGATGGATTTCAACAAAAAGCAGCAATCTCAAGGCGGCAGCTCAGAGTCTTATTTCGGATTTTTTAAAACCGCTAAATGGATTTATCCCTGCTCCCGCAAAATGGCGTAAATCTGTGCACGAGCGTTCGGGCAAGGAAATGGACAAATACGCCCTATTTGCTTGGACGGCGCGCATCTTACTGCGAGCCGACACAGTAAGTGTTCCCAATGAGTTCAATCCCAAGCTGATCGACGAAGAGTTTCTATCTAAAGTAGTAAGGCTCAGCCATTTTAGTCAGGGGCCACTACTTGCCAGGGAGCTTTTAGCAAAACACGGAATCATTTTGCTGATTGAGCCGCATCTTCCCAAAACCCGCCTAGACGGCGCAGCCATTCTTTCTCGTCGAGGCTATCCGGTTGTTGGTCTTACTCTTCGTTATGATCGTATTGATGCGTTTTGGTACAACTTGATTCATGAGTTGGTTCACGTCGGAAAACATTTAAAGGATTCAGATAGAACTTTCTTTGACGATCTCGACATTGATGCGAGTGACGATCCCTATGAAAAGGAAGCGGATCGAATAACTAGAGAGACACTAATTCCTCGTGCCATCTGGACAAGAAGCGTTGCATTTCGACAGAGGACGCATGAAGCGGTAATTGAGTTTGCAAAAAAACTCGAAATTCACCCTGCAATTGTGGCTGGACGGATTAGATACGAAGCAAAAAACTTTACGATATTGAATAATCTAATCGGACACGGCGAAGTCCGAAGACTTTTTCCAGAGACCTCTTGGAGTTCAGAAGAGTCTTCTGCGGAGGCAGCAGATGTATAACCATAAACACTATATCCCCATCCTAAAGGGCAAGAGAGGTGAACTTTCTGCGCTTATGCGTCTCTCGGACGACGTAAGGGAAAGAATTCTGCCACTCCTCGACATCCAACGAGTTCCACTCGTTTTTCCCAAGAACTCTCCAACAGGTGTTCTTAAGTGTTCGCTCGAGGAACATCTAAAGCAGTCTGCGGAAAAAATCGTAAAGGCACTTGGTGACGCGCCTCTTCTTTTGGATACGACGGACATTCCTCTCGAAGCGCGCGTTTCTGGACAGAAGCACTATTTTCGTTATTTGCTCGACGCGCTTTCCGCACAGGGCAGCAATCCTTATCCGGTTACTGGTCTCGATCGTGATAAGGAGTACAACCTTGCCGTTAAGGGTTTCGTTGCGAGAACTAAGGGTTGCAATGTGGGCATTCGACTCTTGGCAGATGATATCGAAAACTACAGCGACACGATGCCGCTTCTTGAGAAGTTGCTGAATACCATCGGAGTTTCTCCGAAGGAGTGCTTTCTAATCTTGGATCACAAAGCCATCGAGGGCGCGGGCGTTGATAAAGCGGTTGAAACGTCTGAGGACTTTATATGTAATCTGTTTTCTCCAAACGACTGGCGGTCGTTAACTGTAGCGGGGTCAGGATTTCCGCAAACCATGCAGGGAATCGAACGCAAATCGATCTCGCGACTGAGGCGTCATGAATTTAGTGTTTGGAGTAAGTTGCAGAAAAAGAAAAAGGATCTGCCTCGCCAGCCGAGCCTTGGAGACTATGGCATTACTCATCCCGACTCACTGGAGTTCGATCCGCGAAAATTTACAATGGGTGGAAAGATTCGGTACACGACCGAAAATGAGTGGATCATTGTGAAAGGAACGAGCTTCAAAACGGGTGAAAAGGGACTTCAATACCATTCGCTCTCAAAAGAGCTTATCAAGATGACAGAGTTTCTCGGCGCAGATTTTAGCTGGGGCGATGAATATGTAACGAAGTGCGCCGCAAAGAAGGTTGGCCCAGGCAATTTGGAGATGTGGATTTGTATCGATACAAATCATCACATCTGTTTTGTTACTGAGCAGCTCGCCAATGTGGCCTAGTCTTCAGCTGCTTTCGTACAACCTCTGAAACTTCTTTTAGCGACAGAACCTCGGAAATCTTTTTCCAGATCACTTCTCGAGGCTTACTAACTAGGCCTTTGCACTGTCCAACCTGACGAAGGACATCTAGGGCCTCGTCCTTCCAGAGGAGTTGTGCCAGATAGAAAGCATCCTTTTGTGGATTTTTTTTCGGCTTACGAATGGTTCGCAATGAAAGCTCTTCGGATGACTCTTGAGCTATAGAAATTCCCCACCACTTCGGGATTATGGCTCTGGCGTCTCGAAGATGGCATGGGCTAACGACAACTGTAACGGTATCAAAAACCCTTCCGTAGAGATCGATTTGGGTTGGAAGTCTCGATAGGTCATCGCTCGCACTTTTGATCTCGAAGCCATGAATTGAGCCGTTCACAAGAGCAACATCAACGCGCGAGCTTCCTTGGCACACGCCCAATTCCTCTATTATCCGAACATCAGAGTCATGCGAGTGTTCGGCGTGAAGCCGCGATAGCAGCGCACTGCGAATGTGCTCATCTAAGATGCGAGTAGATTTTTGCGACGCAGTAGCCATCTCTTACACTCAACTATAGCCAATGATCTGAATTTGCAAAAGAAAAACCGGGTGTTTCGCTTTCAAAATTCGGGAAATGGATATCCATTTCGCATACAACGCTGATTTCAGCCCCGCATTGACGCAATACGAGTACGGCCACAAAATTTCAATATGCCGCCAATCGAAAAATTCGATTCCCTCGAGAAGAAGCTCATAGAAGCGTTAGGTACTCTGGTCGCTAAAGATGAGCACCTGCTTACCAACCAGGCCACAGAATGGAATTTGGCTCAGCGCATCTCTGTATATTTAGAAACGCTGTTTCCCGGATGGGACGTAGACACTGAATACGGTTTGGATGGGAAAGAAACCAAGAAGCTGCCGCTAGGTCGAGGTCGGGAGGAAGTCTATTCCGCTCCAAAGGTGAAGACGGTTCGCCCTGACATTATCGTGCACGAACGAGGGAACGCGCCCGGCAAAGAGTCCAAGGCTATCTCTCAAAGTACCACTACATTTTGCACTTTTCCTAACGATCCCCAGCGGAAAAGTGAAGGACCACTGGCGCTTTAATGTTGAATGGCGGCTGAGGGCAGAGCCTCAGAAAGTGATCGCCAAAGTTTATTCGTTTTAGACGAGCGGAGCCTGATGTGCTCGGGCCCTGAGGTCTTCGTATAGCTCGTCAAAGGTTACGTGATGTACTTTGCGCCCTTGTACAGCGGCGTGAGCTGTTCGCCATTCAAGTCTCTCGAGTTCCTGAGAGGAGATCTTGCCTTTCCTTCCAGCAACGAGAAGCAGGGTCCACCCTTTTACTTCGCCCCGAAAGGCAGCTTTAATGACCGGCGCCTGACGGCTTTCTGTCATGATCCAAGTCCAATCCACTAGCTGACTAAATCCATGCTCGAAACGAGCTGACCATTCTGGGATAAGCTTCTTTGCGTCTCTATTCTTAATTTTAAAAACAGAATTCTCGACGGCATTCTCGAACTCGACAAGAACAAAGTGTCGAGAAGTTGAATCACCGACCGCAAAATCCGTACGTGCTAATCCGCCTGACCTGCTCCCCTTAAACGAGACCATTTTTACTTAGAGCCGCTCCGTGTTAAAAAGGGCAAAAAATTGCCCAAAGGAGCAACCCGTGAAGTACAAAAAACACTCGGACGAACAGAAGGTCATGGTCTTAAAGGAGCTCGACGCTGGAATGCCGATCAAGGAACTCACCCGGAAGTACGGTGTAAGCGATGCTACGATTTACAACTGGAAGAAAAAATTCGGCGGCATCGATCTTAGCGAAGTCAAAAGATTGCGCCACCTCGACGATGAAAACCGTAAATTAAAGCGGCTGGTCGCCGATCTCACGCTCGATAACACCGCCCTTAAAGACATCGTCTCGGGAAAGCTCTAAAGCCTGCCGCAAAACGAGCCCTCGTCGCCGCACTCATGCAAAAGTTTGGCATGAGTGAGCGACGGGCGTGCAGGCTGACAAGACTCTGGCGCTCAACGTGTAAAAGAAAATCAAAGCGAATCGATCCCGACGGACTGCGAGCAAGGCTTCGTGAACTGGCCGAGTTGCGTCGTCGCTTCGGTTATAGGCGGCTTCACTTACTGATCAGACGAGAAGGATTCAACGTGAATAAAAAACGAACCTACCGCATTTACCGTGAGGAAAGGCTCTCTTTGAAGATCCGCAAGCGCCGAAGAATGGCGTCGATTGCGCGTGTGCCGATGCCGACGCCGATCCGGGCGAATCAACGGTGGAGCATGGATTTTGTTTCCGATCAGCTCGGGCCCACAGGCAGAAGGTTTCGGTGCCTCAACATCGTCGATGATTATTCGCGAGAATGCGTCGCCATTGAGGTCGATACATCGCTTCCCGGCGAGCGTGTAGTTCGAGTTCTTGAACGGCTTGCCTTCCTTCGTGGGCTGCCACAAACGATCGTCATCGATAATGGCCCCGAATTCACTGGCCAGGCTCTCGATGAGTGGGCTTTTAAAAACAAAGTAAAACTCGACCACATCAGACCCGGCAAGCCCGTTGAAAATGCGTTCATCGAAAGCTTCAACGGAAAGTTCAGAGATGAATGCTTAAACGATTGTTGGTTCCCGAATCTCAAAGACGCTAAAGTTCTGATCGAGATGTGGCGAGAAGACTACAACAAATTACGGCCGCATAGTTCGCTTGGGAATTTAACCCCAGAAGAATTCGCAGCGAAAGCAAGCTTAGTGGCTTAAACCCAACGCGGGAAGACTCTACTTACGAGTGGCAGCGTTTCGGGGAGCAGGTCACGCCAACACCAAGTTCTCGCCCAACAAGATCGTATTTCTTTAATTGGAGGTTATACCTGTCCATTAGGGCAACTAGATCTTTCCTGTGCTTGAAGAATTTGAGAGCGGCTCTTTCCTCAAACTCGGCGTTCTTCAGCAAGAAGGCCTCAAATTCATCGAGCTGTGTCTTGAGGCGTGGGCCGTCTATAAGGTGGTTTTTCAACATCACGAAACCCCTTGGCGGACAAGGTGACTAAGTGAGTCGTGGTCGGCAATGTCAAAAATCTCAATCGCACTGCCATCTTCCGATCGGCCAAATAGCATTCGTAAATCTCGAGACACCTCGAAGCTATAAAGATTTGGGACCGGTAGTTTTCTAATTTTTGGATTCTTGTATTTGAAAGGATTTTCGACCGACATCCACTCAAGTGCCTTGGCGACCTTTTTTTGGTCTCGTTGATCTAGACTGTCGATAGCTATGGTGGCGCGCTTCAGAAGTTTAATTTGCACTTTAAAGACTCTACACGAGGGTCAGTAACGGTGTCCAAAAGGTTTGCGAGCGTCTAGCTTGGTCGTGAGCAGTCAATTTCCGGTTCTCGGTCTTCGCCTCCCTCCTCTTCGGTGAAGGGAGGTTCAGCCCATGAACCAAAAATCGACCGCCATCGCTACTCTCGACCTCAGGGTCCACTACAAGTTCGACCTCGTGAAGCTCCTCAAGTGGCTTCTGCCGGCCCTCGTCGCCGTCTTCAAGCTCCCGTCTGCCCTCCACTTCGCCGGCCCATGATGGGCCGGCTTCGGCCGTTTCCTCGGGGGACTGGGGGCGGAGCCACCTGAAGCATTTTCGGCTGGTGGTACCACCAGCCATGCTTGCGGGCCCTTGTTTTACTCTTCCTACTTACTTCTATCGTGTTGCTACTTCTCTCTCTATTTTGACTGCCTCGTTACTCGTCTTGTTTCACCTCTTTCGCCATTTGGGTTTTGCATCAAGCACCGCTCTTCTTCGGCCACGACCTTGAGAAAAGCTGTAGCGCAAAGCCGGTCCGCAAGTGGCGGCGGCTTGCGCGGCCTGGTGCTTCATCTCTGAGCTGGGAGTGCAGCACCTTCCCCTTAGGAGTGATCGGATCTGCACAGAGGTTCACAATCGTGAACTAATCGGTTCTCAGTTCTGAACTGAGAACCAAATTGGTGCATTCCTCGATCCAGCCGCCTACAGCGGTTCTCTATCAAAACACGCCTTTATCCCGGTCGAACGAGCAACGAGCCGCTGGCACACAAAGTGCCCAAGGGCATTGGAGAGTGACACGCGAGCGCGTGCCGAAGTTTCTTTTAGGAAACTTTTTGGTTTCTAGTTGCGAACTAGAAACCAAACTCACGGGTTCCGCGATTTGAAGCAAATCGGCCTTCTCTCGTGATGACGGAGGGTTCGCATCAGGTCGCTACCCGTAAACTTGCTGGCATACAAAGTGCCCAAGGACTGTTGCGGCACGCGAGTACGTCGGCGTGAACATGAATGGGAGGACATATGGAGAAGACAAAAAAGTACGAAGCACACGTTCGATTCTCAGAAGAGGAACTTGAACGCATCACCACGGAAGCAAAAGAGACCGGATGGGGTGTCCCAGACTTATTGCGGAGAGCTTACGCCAGAAAAAAGCCATTACGGATACTCATGCCCCGAGAGGAAGCATGTAAATGCTTGAAGCTGCTGTTTGAGACCTGCAATGCGCTCAACCAAATCAATCGGAGTATTGCAGCGGGCGCGGTCACCGGTATCGACGTCAAGGTGGCGGAACTTTATCGCACCCATAACGCGATTATCGCGCTCATGAGTGCACACGCATTTGCGCGTTAGAGTCACGAGCTAGGCACGTATTGTTTAATCCTCACAGACGAGGATTTTTTCGAGAAGAGGTGTTATGAATCCATTCAAAGGCAACGCGAAAGAAGTCGTTTCGGAAGCCACGATCTTTGACAAACTCAAATGGCTGACCTCAAAAGAGGCTGCATTTTTACTCCGAACGTCGGCTGGGCAGATTCGCAATCTGGTCTGGCGTGGAAGGCTCAAAGCCTACCACTACGGCAGCCGACTTCGGTTCCTGCGGAGCGACGTCGAAGGACTCCTGACGCCATCTTTTTAACGAAAGGTGGCAGTATGGCAGTGACGTCTTATGTTTCAAAAACAGGTGAAACGCTCTGGAAGTCTTCGGCAACAGTCCGAAGCGAGAAGAAGCTATCCATCCGGGTACAGAAAGCGAAGTTCGCTCTCAAGTCCGAGTGGGAAGCAAAACGCGAAGAAACGCGTTTAGTCCGGGAATGTGAACGTGAAGTCGCTTTACGAGAAAACCAAGGCTCAAGTTGGGGCGCAATAGTCGAGGCGTGGGAAAAGCATCTCTCCAAAGAGAAGGCCGACTCACTTTCCGCGACGACGCGTGCCGACTATGTGAGTGCTCTCAAGAAACATACGTTCTCCTGGTGGAAGCGGCCTGCGGCCGAGATCACGAGGGCGGACGTCATCGAAGTGCTCAATCAGCTCAAGGCGCACAGCTCATCGATCAGTTACCAGAACAAGCTCAAGGTCATCATCAACGGTATCTTTGGATACGCGATAGATCACCGGCTTGTCGGGGGAATTGATCGCAGTCCGGCCCACGGAATCAGTCTCGGGAGAGATGAAGAAAAGAAACCCGAGATACTGACGCTTGGTGAAATCCGAAAACTTCTTCAAGAAGCACGAAGGATGAACCACGATTGGTTTCCGGTCTGGTCGCTTGCGCTACTGACAGGAATGAGAAGCGGCGAGCTTTACGCCCTTCTCTGGACGGACCTCGACTTTGAAAACAAGGTCATCTCCGTCAACAAGTCGTTCAACCCCCGCATGAAACGCATCAAAAGCACGAAGGCGGGTTACTGGCGGCATGTTCCCATGTCAGACGAGCTGGCAAGGCTCCTCGAAGAGCTCAAGGCGACCGCTAAAGGCCGCCCCGAAGTCCTACCCCGATTCTGGAAGTGGACCAAAGGGCAGCAGGCGCGCGAGCTAAGAGCGTTTTGCGAGGGCATCGGTGTTCCATCCATCAAATTCCACACGCTCAGGGCATGCTTTGCTACCCAGCTCATTCGGAGCAGCATCGCACCGGCTGTCGTGATGAAGATTTGCGGATGGAAAGACCTAGAGACGATGCAACGCTATATCCGGCTTGCCGGGATCGAAACCCAGGGCGCTACAAACGTCCTGAGGGTACTTCCCGAGGCCGATGTCGCGGCTCAAGTGGTGAACTTGTTCACCCGTGATAGCGTTGTCTGAGTTCTGTCTGAGTCGAAGGTTAAAGCCTTGAATTTGTTAAATAGGCGGCGAATCCGCCATTCGAAAGGTAAACAAACTTGCGGTACGGTCGAGCTCGATCCAGATATCCGTCGTGCGAATGTCCTTTA
>JACPKS010000047.1 GCA_016186905.1 Deltaproteobacteria bacterium | reverse complement strand
GGCTCGTCGCACACGATGAATTCCGGCTCAACCGCGAGCGCGCGCGCGATGCAGATGCGCTGGCGCTGGCCGCCCGAGAACTCGTGCGGGTAACGGTTGATCGCCTCGGCGCGCAGGCCGCAAAGATCGAGAAGCTGCCGGATGCGTTGGTCGCGCCCGCCCTTGTAGAGCCCGTGAATCTCGAGCGGCTCGCCGACGATGCTCCCAACCGTCATGCGTGGATTGAGCGACGCGTACGGATCCTGAAAAATGATCTGCATGCGGCGGCGCAGCTTTCTCATCTCCGCGCCCGGAATCGCCGTGATGTCTTTTCCGTCGAACACGACCTGTCCAGCGGTCGGCTCGATGAGTCTCAGAACGCAGCGCCCGAGCGTGGATTTTCCGCAGCCCGATTCGCCGACCAATCCCAGCGTCTCGCCGCGCGCGATCGAAAGCGTCACGTCCGCGACCGCTTTCACCGAGGCGATCTCGCGCGCGAGAATTCCGCCGCGAATCGGAAAATTCTTCACGAGGTTTCGAATCTCGACGAGCGCGCTCATTTTTTTCCCTCGAAACGCGGAAGATCCTTGTAACACGCGATCCAGTGGGCCGGGCCGACCTCGCGAAGCGCCGGCTCCTCGCCGCGACAGATTTCGAACGCGTATGGGCAGCGCGCCTGGAAGCGGCAGCCCTTCGGCAGATCCAGAAGGCTCGGAACGATTCCCGCGATCGTTTCCAGGCGCTTCTTCTTCTCGAGCGACGGCAGCGAGTTCAAGAGCCCCCGCGTGTAGGGATGCAGCGGGTTCGCGAAGATTTCCTTCACCGGCCCCTTCTCGACGACCTTGCCAGCGTACATCACGAGAACTTCGTCGGCCGTCTCGGCGATGATGCCGAGGTCGTGCGTGATGAGAATCATCGCCATGCCGAGCGTTTCGCGGATCTTCTTCATCAACTCGAGGATCTGCGCCTGGATCGTCACGTCCAGCGCGGTCGTCGGCTCGTCGGCGATGAGAACCTGCGGATTGCACGAAAGCGCCATCGCGATCATCACGCGCTGGCGCATGCCTCCCGAAAGCTGGTGCGGATACTCGTCGAATCTTTTTTCGGGAACGGGAATGCCGACGAGCTTGAGCATCTCGATCGTCTTCGCCTTCGCGGCCGCGCGCGATGTCTTTTGATGAAGCAGAATCGCCTCGCGGATCTGGTCGCCGATCGTGAATACCGGATTGAGCGACGTCATCGGCTCCTGGAAGATCATCGAGATTTCGTTGCCGCGGATCGCGCGCATCTCCGGGATCGAAAGCTTGAGCAGGTCGCGGCCCTTGTAGATGATCTCCCCCCCCGAAATCTCGCCGGGCGGATCGGGAATGAGCCGCATGATCGAAAGCGACGTGACGGATTTTCCGCAGCCCGATTCGCCGACGATGCCCAGAGTGCGGCCCTTATAGACGTCAAAGCTCACGCCGTCGACGGCCGTGGCGATCCCGCCTTCGGCGCGGAACCGCGTACGGAGATTTTTGACCTCGAGAATCTTTTCCAATCCAGCCCTTCTGTTCGCCTTGCGGCTCTACCTTCTCGTTCGCCTTACGGCTCAGCCTTTCTTCAGTTTCGGATCAAGCGCGTCGCGAAGCGCGTCTCCGAAAATATTAAACGCAAGCACCACGAAAAACATCGCCAATGTCGCGGCCGAAAGCTGCCACCACACGCCGCGCGCGAGCTCGAGCTTCGAATCGTCGATCATGACGCCCCAGCTCGGCTGCCCCTGCACTCCCAATCCCAAATAAGAGAGGATGACCTCGGACTTGATCGCGGTTTGGAACTGCAGCGAGAAGTTGATGATCACGATGTGCGACACATTGGGAAGGATGTGGCGGAAAATGCGCTTCACATGGCCAGCACCGATGCTCTCCGCCGCGATCACGTACTCACGATGCTTGTGCTTGATGAACTCGCCGCGGATCAGCCGCGCCAGCCCGATCCAGCCGGTCACGCCGAGCGCGATGTAGACCGAGAATATCCCTTTCCCCAGCACGTACGTGAACGCCACGAGCAGCATGATGCTCGGAATCGAAGAAAGCGTGGTGTAAAACCACACGATCGCTTCGTCGACGAGTCCGCCGAAGTAGCCCGCAAGCGCCCCGAGCGTCACGCCGATCGGGATCGCGATCAGCGACGTCACGAGCCCGACGCTCATCGCGATGCGCGTGCCGTGGATCACCTTGTGCAGAACGCTCCGTCCGAAGATGTCGGTGCCGAAAATCGTCTTAAGGCTTGCCAACGACGGCGCCGCGTACGCCGTGCCCACCTCCGCATCCCAAGGTGTCGCGATGAAGCCGAGCTTCGCCGCGAGCGCCAGCAGCGTATAGAGCGCGATCACGACGAGGCTCGCGACGGCCAGCCGATCGCGGCGCATTCTCCTCCAGGCGTCGAGCCAGAGCGATTTCGGCGCGAACGACGCCTCCTCTTTGAGCAGGATTTCCTGTTCTTCGCCGTTCATTTAAGCCTCACGCGCGGATCCACGACGCTGTACAGCGCGTCCGTCAGAAGGTTTCCGAAAATGAAGAGCAGCGTCTCGATCGTCGTCATCGCCTTGATGACCGGAAAATCGGAATTATGAATCGCGTCGATCGTGATGCTGCCGAGGCCGGGGATTCCGAAAAAACTTTCGAGCAGAAACGAGCCGGTGATGAGAAATGGGATCTGGATGACAACGTAGGTAATGACGGGAATCATCGCGTTCTTCAAAATGTGTTTGAAAAGCGTCGAACTCTCGCTCAGGCCCTTCGCGCGCGCGGTGCGCACGTAATCCTGTCCGACCTCATCGAGCATGAACGTGCGGAAGACGCGCACGTTGATGCCCAAACTCACCGTGACCCAAATGAGCGCGGGCAGCGCGACGTATTTGAACCGCAGAATAGGATCGGGATCGTATCCTGAGATCGGAAAAAACCCGAACAGGTACGCGAACACGTACTGGCCGAACAAAATATACGCCAGCGCCGACACGCTCATCCCCATCACGCATCCCACCACGACGATCCGGTCAAAGAGTGAGCCGCGGAAGTACGCGACCAGCATCGCGATGATGAGCGCGAGCAGGGTTTCGACGATGAACGCCGGAATCGCGAGCGAGAGCGACGGCGGGATCCCGCTCCAGATCATCTCGGAGATCTTTTGCTTCGTGGAATAGCTCCGGCCGAAATCGAACGTCACCATTTGGCCGAGATAATCGCCGAACTGTTGCAGCTTCGTCCGGTCTAGCCCCAATTCATGCCGAAGTTCCGCGATCTGCGCAGGTGTGGCGTGCTTGCCGAGCATCTGGTAGGTCGGGTCGCCGCCCACCAGGTTGAAGAGCGAGAAAATGATGATCGCGACACCGAAGAGAATCGGTACCGTGTAAATCAGGCGGCGAACGAGGTACGTGGTCATCTTCCCGCCAGCCCGCCTTCCGCGTCGCGCCAGGCGACGTCGACACGCAGGTATTTTTCGACGTTGTGCTCGAAAGCGTGGATCTTGTAATTGCGCGTCCAGTGATGCGTAAGACGCGTTTCCATGCGATGCAGGCCGAAAATCCACGGCACGTCCTCGACGGCGAGCTCGCGCATCTTCGCGAAAAGCTTTCGCCGTTCCGGCCCGTCTTTCATGGGTGCCGCCTTCTCGTAGAGCGCGTCGTACCTGGCGTTTTTGTAATTCGCTTCGTTGGGCCCCGGCGACTCGTTCCTGCCGTACAGAAGCTGATAGCCGTTTTCCGCGTCGGGATAATCGTAGAGCCAGGAAATACCGAACATCTGCGGCTGCTTTTTGCGGATTCTCGAGAGCAGCTCGGGCCACGTCGCGACGCTGATCTTGATCTTCACCCCGAGCTGCGCCATTGACCGCTGAAAATACTCGGCGATCTGCCGTTGAGTCGAATCGCTTAACGTTTCGTAAGTGATCTCGGGAATGCCCCGGCCTTCGGGGTGGCCGTTCCTCTCGAGAATCGCGCGCGCCTTCGTGAGATCGTACGCGCGAAAAGGATTCTTGAACGACGGGTCGTAACCGGGAATTCCGGGCGGAACCAGAAACTCCGCGCGCGCCGCGAGCCCCAGGTAGAATTTTTCGATCGTTGGCGCCTCGTCGTACGCGAGCGACATCGCCTGGCGAAGATAGCGGTTCTTCGCGCCCCCGACGGCCGGGTCTTCCATGTTGAACGCGACGTACGTGAAATCCGCCGCGGGCGCGGCCAGCAGGTCGATGCGGCGGTCTCGAAGCTCTTTCGTGGGCTTGTGGTCGGCGCCCCAGACCGCCGCGACGTTATCCTTCGGAAGCTTCATCAAGTAATCGTGATTTCCCTGCATGAAATTGAGCCACGCGGGCTGATCTTCGACGATGACGTCGTCGATGACCTTCTCCGCGAACGGAATCGGCTTTCCGGCGTCTTCGCCCGCGCCCGAAACATCCGCCGGAAAACGCTCCACGCGAAAAGACGGATTTTTGATCCACACGATCTGGTTCGGCGAGAAACGATCGAGTTGAAACGCGCCGGTTCCGACCGGATGGTACGCGAAGTCCTTCCCGTAAGTCTCGACCGCCTCACGCGCGACGACCGAAGCGCCCGGCATCGTGAGCAGGTGCAAGAAAACCGCGTTTGGCCGCGTAAGCCGGATCGTGAGCGTTTGCGCGTCGACGGCTTTCACCTCCTTCACCTTGCCGTCGAAAAGCCACTTGTTTTCGGAGGCCTCTTTCGGATCGAGCAGCCGGTTGAAAGAATAAACGAAATCCGAGGCCGCCAGTTCACGCCCGATCGCGTTCGGGAAGCAGCCGTCGTTCTGAAACCGCACGCCCTTCTTGATCCGAAACGTGTAAACGCGCCCGTCCTTGGAAATTTCCGGCATCGATTCGGCCAGCGCCGGCTCGATCTCGTACGGACGCTTCAGGTAGTTGTAGCGAAGCAGCCCCTCGTACGCTCGCGCGACCTCGACGTTGGAATAGTAGTCGCCGCCGTGAGCGGGATCGATCGTCCGAACCTTCTGGCGCAGAGCCACGCGCAGGGTATTTCCCAACACGCGCTTTTTCTTGCAGCCCGCGACGCCGACGGGCGCGGCGAGAATCGCAGCCGCGAGAAAAAACACGCCCGCCTTCCGGGCCTTCGCCATCTTGAAAAGCATTTGAGAATTTTAGCCCCGCACGGCCCGTGGCGCAAGAAAACAGGGGTGCTGGGTACGGTCAAAATTCCGTCGGCGGAACGACGAACGCCACTGGCGCAACGGTCTCATTCCATATCCGCTCCCCGCGCCACGAAAGCCGCACACGAACCTCTTTTCCGTCCCGAACCCCGTGCAGCTCGATTTCGCGAGGCAGGCCGAACTCCTCCGGCCCCGCATGCTCCGAAAGCCCCACCGTGTACGTTTCGACTTCTCCGCGCCTGCCTCGAAGCTCGCCCGAAATCTCCTTGAGGACGGCCTCCGATTCCGATTCCGTGAATTTGAGCGTGAACTTTCCCCCGCCTTCGAGCCGCGGGCAAATCCCCAAAAACAGTTCCGGCAGCGCGCCGACCGGCAGCCCGTGCCACGTGCGCTCGACGCGCGTGACCGTCTTGCGGTCGTAATCGATCCACGTAAGCCTGCCGCCCGACAGCACGAGCAGCGAATACGTCACGCCGAACGGGCCGATCGCCGCGAGACGAAGCTTCTGCTCCTTTACCGAGGTACGGTCGATCGCGACGTCGGCCGGAAACGAGATCGAGCCCTCCGGCGACTTCGCCGAAACCCAAACCCTTCCCTTCACGCTTGAAACTTTCGCGGCCTGGTCGCGCAACGCCTGCACCCGCTGCTCGCGGCTCATCGGCGGCCCGACGTGCGCGCAGCCGAAAACGGCCACGCTCAGCAACGCGGATGCGAATATCACGGCTCTCCACATGGGCAGATCATCCCCCGTGCTGGATTTCATGTCACTTGGGATTTGGTTACTGCTTGGCGGGCTTGCGAGGAGGCGCTTTGGCCGCATCACCCGGCGGATTGAGCGCGCTCTTGAGCTCCTGGATTTTCGCGTCGATCTTCCGGATCTCCTCGGGCTCGGATTTCGCGTCCACCATCAGCTTCGAGGCCTCTTGATATTTCTCGAGCGCCTTTCGCTTCAGGTTCGAACGCAGGTAAGCGTCGCCCAGGTGCTCGACGATCACGGCCTCGTCCGGCTTGATTTTGTAAGCCTTCTCGAGCTCCACCGTGGCCTTGCGCACATTTCCATTCCTCAAGAGAAAAAACCCGTAGGTATCTTGAATATAGCCGTCTCCCGGCCGAAGCTTCATCGCGTGCAGGATGTAGCTCTCCGCGAGATCCATCTTTTCTCCGCGAGAAACATAAGTATAACCGAGATAATTGAGTGCCTGCACGTTTTCAGGATTGAGCGCCAGCAGGTCGCTCATGACCTTGATGCCGGCTTCCTGGTTATTCATCTTGTCGTAGATCGAACCCAGATAATAGAGCACCTTCTCGTCCTTCGGAAATTTCCCGCGGGTTTTCTCGAGAAACTCCGCCGCCTGCGCCAGGCGCTTCTCCTCCTCGAGCAGCGAAGCCTTGAAGAGATGGATCTGCGGCGAATCCGGATCGGTCTCGATGCCATTTTCGGCCGTGGCCATCGCCTTGGCCATGTCGCCCTTGAGGCGATAAAGGTTTCCGATATGGACGAGCGCATCCACATGAATCGCGCTCGACGCGGAGATCTTGCGGAACTCCTCGATCGCCTCGTCGTAGCGTTTGAGTTCCTCGTAAACCGACGCGAGATAGTAGCGAACCCGTTCGGCATCCTTGTTCTTTTCGAGGATGGCGCGGAACGTGTCGATCGCGCGGTCAAACCGCCTTTTCTCGACGTGGATGAGGCCGATCTTCACCTTCACGTTGAGGTTGTCTTCGTCGGCCTGCTCGAGAATCGTCAGATACTTCAGCGCTTTCTCGAAATCCTCTTTTTCGATGTGGATCTGCGCAAGCCTGCCGACCGCCTGCGCGTCGCCGGTGTTCTTGTAAAGCTCCTCGTAAACCTTGATTGCCTCGGCGGGCCGCTTCTGCTCCTCGAGCAGAACCCCGAGCATCAGCCCTCCTTGCGGAAAGCTGGGCTTGAGGGCGAGCGCTTTGCGATAAGCCTTGATGGCCGGCTCGGCTTTACCCATCTTCTGATAAGCGCGTCCGAGGTAGTAGTAACCCCAGAAAAAATCCGGATCGTCGGCGAGAAGTTTGTTCAAGACATTGATCGCTTCCTGCTCGCGGCCCTCGTCGATCAAAAGCGAAGCCTTGAAAACGAAAGCTTCCGAGTTGGACGGGTCGATCTTCAGAACCTCGTCGTATTGCTCAAGCGCCTCGGCCACGAGCCGGGTCGACGAATAAAGCCCCGCCAGCAGCAACCGCGCATCCACGTATTTCGGATCCTGCCCCACCGCCGTCTTGCACTCGTCGATCGCGAACGTCAGCAGCCCCTTCTTGACGTACTCGCCCGCCAGCCGCGTATGCACGATGGCCGACTGCGAATCGTAGACGAGCGCGAGCTTGTACTCTTCGATGGCTTTGTCGGAGTCGCCTTCCAGCGAATGGGCCTGACCCAGCGAAAAGTGATAGCTCGCCTGGCTTTGCAGATACTCCGGATCCAGGTTTTTTCCCGACGGAAGCTCAGGCCGCATGGCCGCGGGCGCTAACTGATCGACATTTTCAACGACAGGGGCGGGGCCAGGGGAACGGCTGCCCGTTGCGCAACCAGTCCAGTAAATCCCTATTAATACTACTCCAAGGGCCAATAAGGCCCCCACCCCCCTCGCAAAATGAGGCACCCGGCCTCCCTCGATTTGGTTCAGGCCACTCCCTGTCAGGAGTTTTTTGCCCATAATCTTCCCTTTTTTGCCCTCTTTCGGAGCTCGCTGATCGGCTTCAGCGGCTGCAAGACGGGCAATTTGATCCATCTTCAACTTTTATGGCTCACCGTATTGACAACTGTTTTTACCCGTAGTTATAACTGCATCTGTTAGGGGGTTGATGCATCTGGTCTTTACCCCACCTACCAGATGTTTCGACAAAAGCTTGAGACCCCTTTAGGCCCGCAAGGCCAAAAAGGGAGACGCTCAAGCCGAAAGAAAAAAAGGTGACCTTCTGGCGCAACGGTGCTGGGGATTGTTTTAGGGGGAGTAGGAGATGGAAATGAATAAGGAAGTAAGAGTGATCAAGCGTTATCAGAATCGCAAACTCTACGACACGAATCAGAGCTGCTACGTCACTCTGGAAGAAATTGCGCAGATGATCAAAAATGGCGATGACCTTCGCGTTTTGGACAACAAGACCAAGGCGGACATCACGGCCATTACTCTGACGCAGCTTCTTTATGAGTCGGAGCGTAAAGCCAAGAACGCCGTGCCGGTTGAGATGCTCAAGGAAATCATTCGCTCAGGCGACGGTTCCTTCAGCGGCTACATCCGCGCGAACCTCTCGACACAGCTCAAGAGGTTCGACACGGAGAGCAGCGTGGCTGCCTCCAGCGAGCGCTTGTCCCAGCTCTCTCAGTAAGCTTTTTTGCTCCAGTCTTGTACGGCACCGTGGCGCGAGCGAATGACTGAGCGGAAAAATAAAACGAAGCGAGGCGCGAAGCTCTTCCGGGCTTTTCGCTTCGCTTTTTTTATTTTCGGCGCGATTGCGCTTCAATCTCCCGCGGCTCATCCCAAAGAAGCTTACGACCTAGGCGAACACTCTCTCGGCGTCGGCTTCGGCGAAGTCATCCTTACAGGCGACTTCGCCAAGAAATATTCCAATACGCTCGGAGTGAGCGGCATCTACGAGTATAAGGCTAGCGAGCTTTTCGGCGTGCTGGCCGACATTTCCTACAGCAAGCACGACAGCGATGACGGTCTGAATGCGCTTAAAATCTTTGGCGTCACACCTAATCTCAAGATCAACTTGAGCTACTTCGACAGGCTCACGGCTTTCGTAATGACGGGTTTTGGGTTTTTCAATGTCTCCGAGTCGATTGGTCCGCTTTACGGAGGATCGGTGACGACGTTCGGCTTCAGCGCGGGCCCCGGTTTTGACCTGCGCTTAAACGAGCACGCGAAATTCGGCTCGTTGGTTTCGTTCCACAATCTCTTCAGCAAAACCGACCCCAACGCGAAAAACCCCGTTGGAAAAGGAATGTCCATCGGCGGAACTTACCTTCGCCTCTTTTTGACGTTGCAATACGTTTTTTAAATCCTTTAAAACACAGAGCATGTCTCCCCATTTCGAAAGCCGGAACGTTCCCGCGCATGATGAAGACGCTTTATTCATGCACGTCGCGCTTTCTGAAGCGGAACGTTTCATCGGCGCCACGGCTCCGAACCCGCCTGTCGGGGCCTGCCTCGTCAAAGACGGGCGGATTCTCGGTCAAGGCGCCCACATGCGCGCGGGAGGGCCGCACGCCGAGATCGTCGCGATCGAGCGCGCGGCATCGGCCCATGGAAGCGGCGCGCTCAAGGACGCGGCTCTTTACGTGACGCTTGAGCCCTGCAACCACCACGGAAAAACGTCCCCTTGCGCGGATGCGATCTTGGAAGCGGGGATCAGCCGTGTCGTCATCGGCGCGCTCGACCCGAATCCGAACGTCGTAGGAGACGGTGCCGGAAAACTTCGCGCGGCAGGCCGGCGCGTCGAACTGGATGCAGCCGACGGGGATTGCCGGCGCCTGATCGCGCCCTTCGCGAAGTGGAGCACGACCGGACTGCCGTGGGTGACCCACAAGCTCGCCTACCGCGTGACGCCGGAAGGCCGGCTTACGATGATCCCTGAGAGCGGCGGCGATACGACGTTTACCTCCGACCGCAGCCTTCGCGAAGCGCACCTGGAGCGGCGAAAGAGCGACGCGATCCTGACGGGACTCGGGACGGTGCTCGCCGACCATCCGAAGTTCAACGTCCGGCATGTGCCGGATCACAAAAATCGCAGGCGCTACCTGATCGTCATGAGCGAAAGCGGCGCCGAACCTCCGCGCGAGTGGCTTGAGCAGGAATGGGATCTGGGATTCGAGGTTCTCGTGGTCAGTGATCTGCGCGCAACGCTCAAACACCTTGGTGAACTGGGCGTGCACCGCGTGCTCGTCGAAGCGGGCCCGACGCTTTCCGCCGCGATCAAAGCCGAGCGCCTTTGGGATGAGCGCGTGGTTTTCGTCCAGCGACGTCCCCGCCCCGAGGACCTGCTCTCCGGGGAAGCGCTTGATTATGCCTACCGAGAATTCGCGGCGGACGCCGCGTGGAAGAAAAACTGACGATGTTCACTGGAATCGTTCTATCCGCGGGAAAAGTCGTCTCCGTCGCGGCGGCTGGGAACTCCATCCGTTTCAGCGTCGATGCGCCTGAGCGCGATTTTTCCGACGTCGCCGCCGGCGAAAGCATCGCCGTGAGCGGCGTCTGCCTGACCGCCGAAAAAGCACCCGAATCGGCAAAGCCAGGAGTTCTGAGACTCGTTTTTTTCGCGAGCGGCGAGACCTGCTCGCGATCCAATCTTGGCGCGCTTAAGCCCGGCGACACGGTGAATCTTGAGCGCGCGTTGAAGCTCTCGGACCGCCTTTCGGGCCATCTCGTTCAAGGGCACGTGGATGGTCAGGCGGAACTCCTTTCCATTCAGCCGGTCGGGGAATCGCGCGAGCTCACGTTCCGCGCAGGCGCGGATCTCGCGCGCTACATCGTCGAAAAAGGCTCCGTGGCCCTCGATGGGATCAGCCTCACGGTCAACGCCGTGCGAGCACAGGAGTTTTCCGTCGTTATTATCCCTTATACCTGGGGCCTGACTCACCTGTCCTCGCGCCAGCCCGGCGACCGTTTCAATGTGGAGCTGGATGTGATAGCCAAATACGTTGAAAAGCTCGTATGGACAGCATCCAAAAAGCCATAAGCGCGCTCAGGCGCGGGGAAATGATCATTCTCGTCGACGACGAGGACCGTGAAAACGAAGGCGATCTCGTCGTCGCGGCCGAAAAAATCACTCCCGAAGCCATCAACTTCATGGCCCGCCACGGACGGGGGCTGATCTGTCTCGCGATGGCGCCCGGAATGGTCGAGCGTCTCTCGCTTCCGATGATGACGACGCGAAACCAATCCACCTACGGAACGGCTTTCACGGTTTCGATTGAAGCGCGCAAGGGCGTAACGACCGGCATTTCAGCCGCCGACCGCGCCCGCACCGTGCGCGTCGCGGTGGCGAAGAACGCCAAGCCCGAAGACGTGATCATGCCGGGCCATATCTTTCCGCTGCGCGCACGCGAAGGCGGCGTGATCGAGCGCGGCGGCCAGACCGAAGGAAGTGTCGATCTCGCGCGCCTGGCGGCTCTGCAGCCCGCTGCCGTGATCTGCGAGATCATGAACGAGGACGGCTCGATGGCTCGGCTTCCAGCCCTTCAGCGTTTCGCGAGAAAATACCACATCGCGATCGTGAGCGTCAAAGACCTCGTGGCGTACCGGCTGCGAAACGAGCTGTTGGTGAAAAAGATCAGCGAGGCGAAACTTCCGTTGCAGCTCGCTTCCGGGGCCAAGGCCGGTTTCAAAATCATCGGTTTCCGCGACACGGTCGACGGCTCCGAGCACTTCGCGCTGGTTTACGAAAAAACGGGTTCCACGAAAAAAAGCCCGCGCCCCCCGCTCGTGCGCGTTCATTCGGAGTGCGTAACCGGCGACGCGTTCGGTTCGGTTCGTTGCGACTGCGGAATGCAGCTTCAGGCCGCGCTTCAGATGGTGCGCGATGAAGGCGCCGGCGCCGTCGTGTACGTGCGCGCCCATGAGGGCCGCGGGATCGGCCTGCTCAACAAAATCCGCGCTTACTCGCTGCAGGACCGCGGGCTCGACACGGTCGAAGCGAATCTCTCTCTTGGCTTCAAGCCTGACTTGCGCCGCTATGGAATCGCCGCTCAGATTTTGCGCGCCCTGGGGATGAAAAAAGTACGCCTGCTCACGAACAATCCGCAAAAAATCCGCGACCTCGTCGAGTGCGGCGTCGACGTCGTAGGGCGCATCCCGCTCGTCGTTCGCCCGAAGCCAGAGAATCGCCGTTATCTTCTCACGAAACAGGCGAAGCTCGGGCATCTGATTTTGCACAAGGAGCTTTGACATGGACCGTTTCGCGATCGTCGTCGGCCGCTTCAACGCCGAGGTAACCGGCGGTCTGCTTGCCGGCGCGCGGGAATATCTTGCCCAGCAAAGCACCAAGGTCGCCGACGGCGACGTCGTTTACGCTCCGGGAGCGTTCGAGATTCCGCTCATCGCCAAGTCGCTCGCGAAAACGGGCCGCTACGCCGGCGTGATTTGCCTGGGCGCGGTCATCAAGGGCGAGACCGCGCATTTTGAGTTCATCAGCCTGGGCGCTACAATTGGGCTCATGCAGGCCGGGCTTGAAACCGGCGTGCCGATCACGTTCGGAATTCTGACGGCGTACGACGACGCGCAGGCAGCGGCTCGATCGGGCACCGGCGCGGATGCGATGTCTAACAATAAAGGCCGGGAGGCAGCGGCGGCATGTTTCGAATCGGTTCGCACGCTTCAGGCGATCCGGGAAAACAAATAGCGGCTCACGCCGCCGTTGTGCTCGCGATCGCCGCGAGCGTCTTCGCATCCATCCCCTGTTTTGCGGCGAAGCCGATCGCCGCCGATGAATATCTCCCGGCCGATCAAAATCCTCAACAGACTTGCCGCGTATCGTTTTGGAACGTCGACAAAGACGGCAAAGACAAGTGGTACGGCCGATGCAGCGGCACGGTGATCGCGCCGACGGTTATCTTGACGGCCGAGCACTGCAGAAACGCCGCGCGCGTCACCGCCAAAACGACGGTAACCTGTTCGAACGGAGAAACACGCACGGTCACGAACCACATCGGCCATCCCAAGAGCCTGGATGAACAGGATCTTGCCGTTTTCAAATTCGACGAACCGCTCAGCGTCCCTCCGATGAAGATCGTGCAAAGCGCCGACGAGCAGAAACAGCTGATGTCGAAACCCGAGAAGTGCATCATCGCGGGCTGGGGCAGAACCTCGCTCGACGGGCACGGCGGAGCGCTGCATGCGGCATACGTCTCGGAGCTCGTGCCAGATTACGTGGATCTTTCCACGCTCTCCGTCCACAGAAATCAAATCCGTATCAATGGGAAAAGCCAGGGCCAGCCCGGCGACTCCGGAGGGAGCCTCATCTGTCCGAATGAAAGCGGCGAACGCATTTTGGTCGCCGTGCTCAGCGCATACAAGAAGGAACTGAAATTTTCGGAGGCCGAGATGATCGTGCCGTCGCTCGAATGGATCCGTTACACGACGGGGCCGCTTGGTCCCGTCGACAACTCGGTTTTCGACGGCCGAACGCAGTACGCGCACACCTGCCGCAATGCATCGGAATGCCTCGGGAGTTTCGAGCCGACGGGAAAACTCACCTCATCGGTTCTGAGGATCATGGAGCGTATGCGAAAAGATCTCGTAAAGCTCGAAGGCAAACGCGCGGATGCCGAGAAGAAAGCGTCGGGCGACCCGATGGAAAGAGACTGGCTCGGCAAAAAATACGAGAAGCTTCAAAGCGACATGCTCGCGCTCTACCGGAAATGCAAATCCAGGCTGGAAAAGCTTACCGCATCCCCGTGATGTAACACGGGCGCGTTTTCTCGATGCCGAACGTCTCGTCGTATTCCTCGATCGTGCACGTCACCGTGATGTCGTAGATCACCGAACGGCCGGAGTTAGAATCCTTCTTGCCCGTCACTTTGATGTCATAGACGCGAACGCGGTCGCGCCCTTCTTTGTCGCGCACGGTTTTGGTAAGCACCGCATCCGAGATCTCTTTTTCTTCGTAGACCGCGAGTCTTGCGCGGACTTCGTCCATCGATTCTTCCGAACCGTAGCGCGTGATCATCGGGCCGGTAAACGAGAACGTCCACTCGTTTTCATCATTATCCTGAAGCGCCTTGTACGCGATCGCCACGCGCCCGTCGGGAGTCGTTGGATTCTGCAAAATCGCCTGGCAGGCCGAAAGCCCAAGCGCCGCGCCGAGAGAAAGAACAATCAAAAGTTTTTTCATAATCGAATTCCTTTGCGTTAACGGGCGTGGCTTGCTCACTTCATTGAAACTTCACTTCCTTGACGTTGCAGTATTGCTGAAGAGATTCATTTCTATGCCATAGGCAGCCTGCGATTTGACTGCCGATGATTTCTGTTGTGACGCTGGAGCTGTCGTTACGTCGACCACAACTGCTGTGGTGGACATAGCTACAACGAATGTCAATGAAAAGTTTCTTGGAGTGACCTGGGAAGGTGATCATGAAGTTTCTGCGATCCTTGAATGAGGCGCTTCCACCGCCTACCATCCAAGCCTCACCAGAGCAAGATTCGGCATCTTCCCACCCGACGACGATTTTTCTTCCAAGCCATCGGTATTCCTTCGATTCGAAATAGTCCAGCAGAGCCTGTTTCAGGTCGCGAGCGTTTTCAGGCGTGAAAAGTTTAGCCTGGATCTGTTTGGAAATCCGATCAGAAGGCAACGAAGAACATCCGCCATCGATAAGGCATTGGGCAATCGGCAGTACCTTTAATTGCATCCACCGATTGATTTCAATATCGAGGCGGGTACTTCCTCCTCTGCGAGGATCATTTGCAAGTTGATCGTCATAGGTCAGTAAGTCTCTTGCCGTAACAGACTCGGGAGCCTGACAGCCCACGAGTGAAACCACGGGCATGAATGCAATAAGTGCTAAAATAATTTTTTTCATAAATACCTCCGCCCATCGGCGAATTGTTCAACAAATCCATTTAAGCCCGCGCACCTTACCATAATCCGACTATATTTATCAACAAATATTTCGTTCCAGGTGTATTTGGAGCTTAAGGCAAGTATGCGTAACCAAACGCTTTAACGAATTATTGTCGTTTAACGTATTTATTATCGATATGTTTTATGTTAAACTTGCTTATGACCGTGAAAGTTTCTCCAAAGTATCAAGTCGTGATCCCCGAAGAAGTTCGAAGGGCGCTGGGGCTCAAAGCCGGCGCGAAAGTGGAAGTTCTCTCCAAGGGAAGAGTCGCGTACATCGTGCCGGTGCTGGAGCTTGAAGCGATCCAGGCAATTCTTTCGAAATCATCGGACCAGCTCAAAGAAAGTCCACTGCGCGACAAGAAGGACCGCGAGGTCTTGAAGTGAAAAAGACCGGCGCTTTGGTTGTCGACTCCTCGGCCTGGATTGAAATTCTCTTCAATGGCGAGTTCGCGAGCGAATGTCTTAAACGCATCGACTCGGCCGCAAGCGTGCATGTTCCCACCATTGTGTGCTTTGAAGTGTATCGCAAGATCGCGCAGGTTCTTTCAGATGAGGAAGCTCTCCTCGCCGGTGCGTATCTCTCCAGCTTCAAGATTGCTGATTTAACCGCGGAGATCGCATGGACCGCCGGCGATCTTTCGCTGCGGCATGGGCTCGCGACGGCCGATGCGCTTGTGCTGGCCCATACTCGCGAGCTTGGCGCCCATCTCCTTACGAAAGATCGTGACTTCGACGGATTGGAGCAGGTTATCTGCGTTTGAACTCCGAAAACGTCCCTTTACTTGCGTCACATTACTTGTTCATGCTGTGCCGATTGACAATATGACCATTATGACTATAATTATAGTTAGGTTGGAATGAAGATGAAAACCGTCAATGTCTCGAAATTAAAAGCCGAATTATCTAAGTACCTGCGCCTCGTGCAGAAAGGACAGCCGATTCTCGTCATGGACCGGAACAATGCCGTAGCCCAGCTCGTCCCTGCTGCGCCGAAAGATAAATTCTCGGAACTGGTTGAACGCGGTTTGATCCTGCCGCCTAGGGAGGATGCCAAGGAGATCTGCATCACGCCGGTGAAGATCGCCTGTTCCAAAGAAGAACTGCTGAAAGACTTCCTTGAACAAAGAACCGATCGCTTCTGAGGCCCCCGTGCATCCATTCCTCTATCTCGATACGAGCGTACTTGTTGAGTTTCTGCTCTTCGGTGGCGGTTTCGTGTTGAAAACGGACTCTCTTAAAAAACTTTACGCATCGGTCCTGGCGGAAGTCGAGGTCTATCGCGCACTGGATCGCTTTCGGCTGACCAACCGTCTCACTCTCGAGGACTACGCCGAAAAGCTGAAGGAATCGGCTCTCTTGTTCCGAAACATGAATCTCATTCCGATGAACGAGCTCGTCGTTGAGAGAGCAAAAAGCGCGTTTTCAGTGCCCATCAAAAGTCTGGATGCCATCCATGTCGCTTCCGCGGCCTGGATCCGCGAAGCTCTCGAGTCAAAACTCGTGTTCTGCACGCTGGATCACCAGCAAGCGCTTGCCGCGACGGCGCTTGGCTTCAATGTGGAGTCGGAATTCCGGCCGAGCTGAAGATTCAGGGAACTTCTCGCGCGAGTTCGAGCATCGCCTGAAAAATGCTCGGCATCTGCGGCACTGACGCCATCTCAAGAGAATCGGCCAACCCGATGCCTGGGATGTGCGCGCCGGCAACGAGGCGCGGAGCGGCGTCGAGCTCGTAGAAAAAATCCTCGACCGCGCGGCGGAGAAGATGTTCGCCGAAGTTCGTCACCTCGGTGTCTTCGTTTACGAACAGAACTTTGCGCGTCTTGCGGATGCTCTGCGCGATCAAATCCCAGTCATACGGCCAGAGCGAACGAAGATCGATCACCTCGGCTTCGACGTTTTCCTCGGCGGCAAGCTTCTCAGCAGCCTGAAGACAGAGCGGAAGCGTGCGGCCGTAGCTTACGACGGTGAGCCGCGAGCCCTCGCGCCGCACGCGGCCCCTGCCGATCTCGACCGCATGATCCTGAAGCGCAGGCCAGCGCGGCTTCCAGCGGCTGCGGTCGCCAAGCGGCGCGTCGATCATTTCCTTCAACGTCTTCTCGTCGGCGGGCTCGCCGGGAATCAGCTCTTCGCCGCGCACGCGAAGAAGCGCTTTGGGCTTTAAGTACATCACGGGATTGGGGTCTCGAACCGCCGCGAGCATCAGCCCGTAAGCGTCGAGCGGCGTGGACGGCATGACGATTTTCCAGCCTGGAATATGCGTCATCATCGCGTCGAACGAATGCGAATGGTAAATCGAGCCGCGAATGCCCGATCCCACCGGCGTCATCACGACCATCGGCACGCACCACTCGCCATTGGACGACCAGGTTGTGTTACCCGCGATTTTAAGAAGATCGATCGTGTTGAAGATGTAATCGCAAAACTGGATCTCGGCCACGGGCTTCTGGCCGGCAAGCGCCAATCCGATCGCGGTGCCGATGATGCCGCGCTCATCGAGCGGGCTGTTCCACGACGTCTTCAATCCCTGGGTGGCCGTAAAAACGCCGCCCAGGGGCGGGCCCACGTCTTCGCCGAAAACGTCGGTCACGCCGAGGTGTTTTTCGCCATAGTGGAGAGCCATGCGGATGGCCTGCGCCATGTTCGCCATCAGACGTACCTTCCGGCGCGGCCTTTTTGCCCGCAGTAAACGTGATCCCAGATCGACTTGGGATCGGGTTGCGGCTCGTGGCGCGCCTGCTGCGCGTGCTTGAGCATCTCATCGCCGTACTGGCTCCAAATCGCTTCAATCCGCTTGCGCGAAATCAGGCCCTCACGCTCAAGCCGCGTCTCGAAAATCTTGATGGGGTCTTCTTCCTCAGCCACGAAGTTCGCGCCAGAGGCTGAAGAATGGCCATAGAGGCGCGAAACGTACGCCTCGATCAGCGCCGGCCTGCATTCGGCGCGAACGTACTCCATGATTTCCGCAAGCCGCGCGTATGCCTCTTCGGGGTCGTTCCCGTTAAACGTTTCGCTGCGAATCCCGAACGCCGTTCCCCGCTCCGAGATGAGGCGATCGCCATGCTGACCTTCGGCGGGCGTGGAGATTCCCCATTTGTTGTTCGTTACGGCCATCAGAAGCGGGAGCGGATCGGCAGGCCGCGAGCTCCAAACGAGTGCCGTCGAAAAATCGCCCTCGGCCGATCCCGCGTCGCCGCCGACAACGATCGTGATCGCTTTGCCGGCACGCTTGTTGGCCATCGCCGTTCCGGGCGCCATCGAGAACTGCACCTCGATGGGCGATGAGATCGGCACGACGTTCCACTTGCGAATGCTGGAATGACCGCTGAAGTTGCGCCCGCCGCTGAAAGGATCGCTTGCCACGCACTTCATCTGGCGGATGAAATCGAGCGGCTCGGCGCCCATGGCGAGCAGCACGCCGGCACTTCGGTAGTGACCGTGAAAATAATCGAACTTCGGCCCCGAGCCTTTGCGGATGAGAAGGCCTAACGCGACGTTGAAGGCTTCTTCGCCGGGGCCGCCGATCCAGAAAAAACCGTCGTTTTGCTTGTACATCTTGATCAGCCGCTCTTCGAGCACGCGCGTTTTGACCATCAGGTCGTGCATCCTCAAAAGAAGCTCGGGGGCGAGTCGAAACCCCGGCTGGGCTTTCGCTACCTTAAGGTGTCTGGCTTCTGGGGTATCGTTTGCCATTCCTACAATTCTGCCGTTTGAAGCCGAATTGTCAATAATTCCGGCCAGCCCTCTTCCGGTGGAATGCGAAATGCTGTATCGCTATAACGTGATGCCCAAGACGAAAATCAGCGAGATCCTTAATACCCGCGCCCGCACGCTCTCGGCGGAGATCATCCCTCCGCGAAACGGCACCGAGACCGACGCGGTTTACCGTCAAATCGGCGCTCTCAAAAACGTACCTGTCGATTTCATCAGCGTGACCAAGGGCGCGGGGGGAAGTTTGCGCGGCGGCACGCTTCCCATCGCGGAACTGATCGAGCGCCAGTTCGGCGTCGCGTCGCTCGCGCATTTCACCTGCCGCGACTATTCGATCGAGGAGATCGAAAACGCGTTGATGGATCATCATTACTTCGGAATCAAAAACATCCTTGCGCTCCGCGGAGATCCGCCCGACGGACAGCCCGATTATTTTCAGTCGAAGCCGAATCGCCACGAGTACGCTTGGCAGCTCGCGCGGCAGATCCGCGATCTCAACCTTGGCAGGTACCTCGTGCGCGAAGGATATGACACGGCTCCGCGGGCGGCGCCGAAATCCGAAAAACGCAAGGGCCAAGCCAC
Organism: Deltaproteobacteria bacterium; assembly: GCA_016186905.1. Taxonomy (GTDB): domain Bacteria; phylum Bdellovibrionota; class UBA1018; order UBA1018; family UBA923; genus JACPKS01. Next base: position 6,227 of record JACPKS010000047.1, on the reverse strand, counting down.
GGACTTCTGCATCGGCGTAGCCGCTCATCCCGAACACGAACCGCTAGAGCTTGCCGTCGACTATCTCGCCAAAAAAGTCGAGATGGGCGCCGAGTTCGCGATCACGCAGATGATTTTCTCGGCGGAACCTTACGCGCGTTTCATGGAAGAATGCGCCCGGCGCGGCTTAAAGATTCCGATTCTTCCCGGCCTTCGCATCGCGACGCAGAAAAGCGCGGCGGAGCGGATGGTGAAAAAATTCGGAGTGAGGGTGCCGCAGGCGTTGGTCGACGCGCTCGCGCGCGCGCAATCCGACGAAGAAGGCCGCCGCATCGGCCTTGAATTCAGCCGCGCGCTTTGCGAGAAACTTCTCGCGCTCGGCGCTCCTGGCCTTCATGTCTTCGTGATGAACGACGCCGCGACCGCGGCGGAGCTCCTGAGAGCTTTTAGGGCAGGATAGACGGATTACGAAGCTTATTTTGCCCTTAGGCAAGGAAGTTTTCGAGGAGCGAGGAGGCCAGCCGTGAGTGGCTGCCGACGAAGGGACGAGAAAACTGACGCAGCATAAGGGCAAAAGAAGCGAGTAATCAGACGACTTCGCAGCAGATCGCCGTGATGTCGTCCAGCTGCTCCACGCCTTCCCCGGCGGTTTTTCTCCGGTCGAGCACCGCCTGCAGAAGAGTCGCGGCGTCTTTATCCGCGTTGCCGGCGATCGCTTTGCGGAGCTCGCGCGCGGAGAAGAGATTTTTATCGCCCTTCACGCAATCGATGAGTCCATCGGTGTAGCAGAAAAGCTTCTGGCCTTTCTTCCACGGGTACGTCTCAAGTTTGTGATCCTTCAGCGCCTCGCCGTAACCAAGCGGCGTGCTGGCATTGCCGATCATCCGGATTTCCGATGCCGAGGGCCCGATGATGAACGAGCGCGTATGCGCGGCATTGCAACACTTGATCTCGCTCCGGCACGGCGTCAGTACCGCGGTGAAAAACGTCATCGGAAGCTCGCCGTGGGTTGACTCATAGACGGCCCGGTTGAAGGCTTGAGTGATCCAAAGCGGGTCCGGCGGCTCTTTAAGCTTCGTCCCAAGCGTGTTCGTAATGACTGAAAACACACCCTGAGTAACGGCCGTGATGAGCGCCGACGGCACGCCGTGGCCCGATACGTCGCCGATCATCAAAAGAAACGTATGCCCGCCGCCTTCGAGCTCGAGTTCCTTATATCCCCACCAGTCGCCGCCGCATTGAGTGGCGGGCTGCAGGAAATCAACGACGTTGTGGCTCTTGATTTCGACGACCGTCTCGGGAAGAAGCATCGATTGCACCTTCTGCGCGAGCTCGAGGTCTTTCTTCATGCTCTCGTTGGCTACCGCCTCGTGCAAAAGACGGATGTTCGTGAGTGTTGACGCAAGCATGGTGCTCAACGTCTGCAGGATATTTTCGTCTTCCGCCGAAAAACCGGAAACCTTGTCGGCCAGATAAACCCCGCCGATCAGCTCGTCACCGTTGTACAGCGGAGACAGAACGAGATTCTTCGGCGGAGCGGGCTTTTTCGGCGCCGCCGCGTCGGCATCCGAGGCGATCGCCTGGAGAATGGCGGGATCACGCGCCGGATTGTTGATCTTCGTGATTTTCTTGTCCTTTAGAAGCTTCACGAACGTCTCGAACCGGGTGATCGGCGAACCGTATCCGCTCGCCGCGACGAACGCCTGAGCGGACTTCGAATCGTTTTTGACGAAAATCGCGGCGTGGTCGGCGGCGGCGATCTTTTTGCACTCCTTGATGAAGATGTCCGCGACTTTCACCGCGTCCACGTTCACGCCGATCTCGCGCGACATCTTCTGCATGAGCGCGATGAGGTACTTGAGGTAATTGACGTCGAACTCGAGATCGTCCTGCGCGATGCGAAACGAAACCTCTTCGTTCAAAAGCTGAAAAAAGAAATCCGCCTTGGGGAGGTCTTTTTCCGTGCGCACCGCGACGATCGCATAACCAAGATTCTCCTCATTGCCGTAAATCCCCATCCCGCGCGCGTCCTTGAGATCGAGCGGCAGCGGTGTGGTGCATAATTCCTTCACCTGCTCGGCCGTCAGCTCGGGAAGGGCGTCGACGACGCCGCTCTCGAATACGACCGCGCCCGTGACCGTGAAGATTCGGCACGCGAGCTGGCAGACCTCCTCCATGTAGTAGCCGAGGATTTCGGAATGAAAGGCTTCGTTGAGATCGATGACGCTCATTCGTTATTTCAGCTTCATCGGCCCGGAGAGGATCTTCAACGCCCGGGGAAGAATCGTCGGGTCGAAGTGCGTCCGAAGCTTCTCCGACATGAACTTGGCCGCGGCCTGGTACTTTTCGTTCTTGTTCCCCGGAAGCGCGCCCGCCATGTTGTCAAACGTGTTCACGATCGTAAAGACCTTCGAAAGGTTGTGCATTCTGCCGCCCGTAATGCCGTTCGGATAGCCGCTGCCATCGCGGCATTCGTGATGTTCGAGGATGATGCGTTTCACCTCGTCGGGCACGCTCGGCACCCTTTCAAGGATCTCCACGCTTTTGGCCGGGTGCTGCCTCATGAGGAGTTTTTCTTCTTCCTCGGTAAACTCGAGCTCGTCCGAAAAATTCATGCGTGTTTTTCCGAGGTCGTGCAACAGCCCCGCGGCGGCGAGGTATTCGAGCATCTCCGGGTTCACGAAGCCGAGCGAGTACCCCACGAACGTCGACATGAGGCTCACGCGCATCGAATGGTTGATGACGGAGTTGGGCGACTCGGCCAGCTTGTCGAAGATCCTCAGGTAGGGTTTGGCCATCGTATTGCTGATGATGTCGCTCACGGTTTCAAAGGCGCTTTCGACGGACTTGCCGAGATCGGCGTCGTCGCCCGCGAAGATCCGCTGCGTGTTTTTGGTCAGCTTGCGAACGACCTGATTCGAAATCTTCTGCTCGACCGATTGTTTGGGATCGTTGTAGGCGTCTTCCTCGGCCTTTTTTTTGGAGCTCGAGTACTGCTCGAAAAGAGCGTACTCCTTTTTTTGGATGTAAATCTTGTTGATGCGCTTGTAGATGAAGCGGTTGTACGTCTCGGTCTGCAGCGCTTCACCCGACTCGCGGTAACGGATGTGCTTTCCCTTGAAAAAAACATAAACGGCGAACGGCAATTTCTCGTCGGGAGTGATGTCGAACAGCGTGGCGTAGCTGAATTCCGGTTGCGCCGGCATCTGAGGGGGCATCTCTTTATTATCCTAAGGCATTTATCCTAAGTTTACAGGGCAGCCGTGTCAAAAGCCCTTTCACCGACGCATTGCGTAACGCAGCAAAAATCCTTCCGTCCGAATGACCCACGCGCACGGCTTTAGAACGCAGGAACCGATTTCCCGGTAATAAGAAAGAATCAGAGCGGGCTCGATTTCATTTTTACTTTTTCGGTCAATACACCGGATTAGTATTTACTTTTTCGGTCTGTGAGAAATTCCTTCGGCATAATGCAGGCGCGGGGGTGAGAAAACTTCAGCTGGTCAAAAATATCGAGCGCCCTTTCAGTACGAAAGAGGGTATCGAAGTTCAGCGTGCCTCAGATTGGCTCGCGCGAATGGATTTTTGACCAAATGGTGGGGGCTGCCTTAGCGTGGACGAACCATTGGTTGTCTCGGTGAAATACCCGGTCCAATGGATTCGGCCTAGAGTGGACCTCGTCGAACTGGCAAAACTCAGGCGGGATGGGTGGACGATCGCAAGGCTTTCTCTGCATTTCAGAAGGCCTCGGTCGACGATCTATCGAAAGCTCAAGGCACATGAGCAGGGGATGCGCTGATGCGCAAGGATTTACGAATGTGCCGATACTTTCTTACGAACTTGCACAAACCATGGTAACAATTTGGCGATTGTTATGAGCAAATCACTGCCGACAGTTCAAGAAATCAGCCGAAAGATTTTCTTCATTCGCGGGCATCGGGTGATGTTGGATAGTGATTTGGCCGGGCTGTACGGGACCGACACGAGGGCGCTCAATAGGGCCGTCAGACGAAATATCATCCGCTTTCCCGAGGGATTCATGTTCCAGCTCGACAGCAAAGAGTTCGAAAACTTGATGTGCCAAATTGGTACATCAAGTTTGAGTCACGGCGGCAGGCGAAAGCTTCCCCTCGTATTCAGCGAATACGGGGTAGTGATGCTCTCGAGCGTGCTCAACAGCAATCGCGCGATCCAAGTCAATATTGCGATTGTCCGTGCCTTCGTGCGTTTGCGGGAGATTCTTGAGTCTCATCGTGACCTGGCTGCGAAGCTCGACAAGCTTGAACAAAGGTATGATCGGCAGTTCAAGGCTGTTTTCGAGGCAATCCGACAGCTCATGTCGGTTGGTTCGCCGCTTTCACAAAAACGGATCAAAGGTTTGAGCGAAAACTAGAGTGAGCCGCCCACTTTTTCGTCAAAATCGTCTCCAACGAAGAAGCCGAGCAAAAGCGACACAGTCGTACACGAACGTACGGCGAGGAGCTTTTGCGAGGATGATGAGGTTTGAGGCGATTTTCACGAAAAAAGCGGTGGGGGCTTTGGCAGCCCGGGAGAACCACTTGTCGTCTCGGTGAAATACCTGGTCCAGTGGGTTCGGCCTAAAGTCGATCTCGTCGAGCTGGCAAAACTCAGGCGGGCGGGATGGTCGATCACCCGGCTGTCCGAGCACTTCGGGAAGCCGCGATCCCCGGAATACGCAAAATTGAAGGAACTCAAGGAGAGGCCCCTCATGATTCCGTCGATGGATAAGATCGTTGCTGTTTTCATATCGTTCTGGCTCTTCGCCCACGCGGCGGGGCATCCAGAATGGGTTTGGAATGGTTTGGCCCGCATGCGAGTCGCAGCCCTTAAGGAAATAAGAAAGCCTTGGGCTGCCCTTCGATCCTTGGAAAGGAGTTTTCCAAATCCTGCGGAGTGCTTCCCGTGGGATACAAGCTCATCCCCGAGAAGCCCGGTTACCTCGAAATCGACGCCGACCAGGCCGAAGTGGTTCGAACCGCTTTCCAGGCCCTACAACTAAAGAAGACCTTGAGCCACGCCGCGAAGTGGTTGAACGAGCAAGGTCACCGGGTCAGGCGAAAGACCGAAGGCGGCGGTAGCAGGCCGAGGCTTGGGCATTTCACGGTGCAAAACCTGGCAAACATTCTGACGAACAGAGCCTATCTCGGCATCCGAAGCTACAAGGCCAGAGGCGAGTCCAAGGAAACTCGCGCGAACTGGCCAGCCATCATCGACGAACTGACTTTCCAACGCGTCCAAGAAGTATTGCTGGGCAATCGAAAGCGAAAACCTGAAACAGAAAAACGCTGGCCCTTCGCCTTCACGGGGCTGGTCTCTTGCGCGAGCTGTGGCGAGCGGATGGTCGGGAAATCCGCGCATGGAAACGGTGGGAAGGTACCGTACTACGAGCACGGGTGGGCCACTCGAAAGCAGGGCTGCTTGGTCCAGAAGTGCTTTAATTGTTCTCCGTTCCGAGTCCAGGCCAAGAAACTGGAACCGGCTGTCTGGGAGAAAGTTGAAGAGTTGATCTGGAACCCCGCCGTATCCGAGATGGTCATCGACAAGGCGAAGCAGCTCCACGCGAAGCGGACCCAAACGTCCGACGTGAAACGGCTCAAGGACAAGATCAATACGCTCACGGGCCAGATCGACGTGCTGGCCGAGAGGTTGGCCATGCTCCCCAAGGCCATCTCGCCGGAACCCGTGTTCCGTCAGATGGAAAAAATCGAGGCAATCAAAACTGAGGAAGAGACCCGGCTGCGCCACATCGAGAGGGAGTTCGGGCCGCACGAGATGCCCGCGAGTCTTTCAAGCTATCGGGCGCTCCTGGCTGGTCTCAATCGCATTCATACCAAGGACAACGCCCAGGCCGCGCGAGAGAAGATCGTCCATGCGCTCGTTCATGGCATCAAGATCGTCACGGATGGTTATGAGATCGAATATCTGGTTGGAAGGGATTACGTCGAGAGGGGGCTGGCATCGGCCGGCCCCCGGCCCTTTCATGGGGGCCAGGCGCCTAACCTTTCAATCGTCGGAAACAATAGGGTCCATTTGTCAGGCCGCTCGAACCTTCCGAGCATGGCCCGTGGTTCGAACAGCTTGACAAATGGTGGGCCTTCCAGGACTCGAACCTGGGACCACCCCGTTATGAGCGGGAAGCTCTAACCAACTGAGCTAAAGGCCCCCCTGCTTGTTTCTTTTTGTCCCATGCTTCGTCATCCTCCTCCTTCCTCCCGCAGCGTACATCT
>JACPKS010000046.1 GCA_016186905.1 Deltaproteobacteria bacterium | reverse complement strand
GAGGACCGGGAGCGCACAATCCATCAGGGCCAGAGCCGGATTTACAGGCTCGCAAACAGGCCGGATATATGAACGCAGTCTTTATCCATCAGCCAGAAATCAAATCTCTAGCAATCGGGACGGGTCCATATACGAAAGTACGCTGAGGAGCTTTTGCGAAGATGATGAAGTATGAGGCGATTTTCACGAAAAGCTGGCGGAAGGGGTGAGATTCGAACTCACGGAGGGGTTACCCCCTCACTGGTTTTCAAGACCAGCGCTTTCGACCGCTCAGCCACCCTTCCGCGCCCGCGGCATTCAAACCGTTGAATACCGTTACTTCGAAATTTTATCCACCCCGAGATAGGGCCGCAGGGCGCGTGGGACGGCAACAGAGCCGTCCTCCTGCTGAAAATTCTCGAGAATCGCGAGCCAGGTGCGCCCGATGGCGAGCCCTGAGCCATTTAGCGTGTGTACGAAGCGAGGTTTATCGGAGGGCCCAGACCTAAATTTGATATTCGCGCGACGTGCCTGAAAATCCTCGAAGTTTGAACACGAGGAAATCTCGCGATAAGTTTTCTGGCTCGGGATCCAAACCTCGATGTCGTAGCACTTGGCCGCGCCAAACCCGATATCGCCGCCGCAAAGGTTTACGACGCGATACGGAAGCTCAAGCCGCTGCAAAATCACCTCGGCATCGCGCACGAGCGTTTCATGCTCGTCATACGACGTATCCGGATGCGCGAATTTCACGAGCTCGACCTTGTCGAACTGATGTTGGCGTATCAATCCGCGCGTGTCTTTGCCGTAAGAGCCCGCTTCGCTGCGGAAGCACGGCGTGTACGCCGTCATCCTGACCGGGAGATCTTTCGCTTCCAGCACTTCGTCGCGAAAAACATTCGTGACCGGCACTTCCGCGGTAGGAATCAAAAAATAGTCGTTCTCGGCGTTGCCGTCGCGAGGGATCTTGAAGAGATCCCCTTCGAATTTCGGAAGCTGCCCCGTGCCCGTAAGCGTCTTGCGGTTGACCATGAACGGCGTCCACATTTCCTCGTAGCCGTGCTCGCGCGTGTGCACGTCGAGCATGAAGTTCATGAGAGCGCGTTCCATGCGCGCGCCGGCGCCACGCAGAATCGAAAACCGCGCGCCCGTGATTTTCGCCGCCCGGTCGAAATCGAGAATTCCGAGACCCTCGCCCAGCGTGACGTGGTCGCGCGGCTCGAACGCGAACTTGCGCGGCTCGCCCCAGCGGCGAACCTCGACGTTCTCTTCCGGCCCTTTGCCTTCCGGTACCGACGCATGGGGAATATTGGGGAGCGAGTAGGCGAGGCGCCGAAAATCCTCTTCGACCGCGCGCAGCTCTTCGTCCAGAATCTTGATCCGATCGCCTACCTCGCGCATTTCCGCGACGCGCGCCTCGACGTTCTGGCCCGCCTTTTTCGCGGCAGCGATCTCTTGCGAAGCCTGATTTCGAAGCGCCTTGAGTTTCTCGGTTTCCTGAATGGAGTGTTTTCGCCGTTCGGCCTTCACTCGGATCTCGTCGACGAGCGACACGTCGGCGTTGCGCTTCTTCAGCGCCGCGAGCAGAACGCCGATTTTCTCGCCGAAATATTTCGAATCCAGCATCAACCACCTCCAAGGTAGCGCTCGACTTCCGCGCGGTCCTGCGCGTCGGGCTGCAGGTCGAGATACGACCGGTAATGCTGCCGGGCTTTCGCCTTGTCGCCGAGATCAATATATAGCTGCCCGAGCCGTTTGTGAATCTGCGGATTTCCCGAATCGAGGCTCAAGGCACGCTCCAGAAGAGCCTTGGCGGCGCCGTACGTGCGGAGCAGCCGATTGGCGTCTCCGGCCTGGATGAGGGCCGGCACGAAATTCGGATCGAGCTTGAGCGCGCGATTCAACACGTCAAGCGCGTCATTGTAGTCGCGCTTCAGAATAAATACCTTGCCGGCCAAAACGTACGCCGGCAGGTACGCCGGATTGAAAATCATCTCCTGCTTTGCCGCTTCGCCGGCCGACGCGAAATTCCGCGCTTCAAGATAGAGCTCGCCGAGAAGGTTGTAGGCGCCCGGATATCGCGGATATGTCGCGATGACTTTTTCGATCGACTCTTTTGCCGCCTTAAGATCGAATTTCTTCAGAAACAGCTTGTAGCGTTCAATGTGCCCCGCCGGATCAAGCGGAGCGAGGTTCGTGTAGGTCAGGTAGGCGTCGAGCGCTTCCTTGTATTTATCCAGGCCAACATAGGCGTCGCCACGCGTTTTGTGGGGCAGGGCAAGTTCGGAATCGTAGGCCAACGCCTGATCCACGGCCTTAAGCGCGTTCTGTGAGTCTCCTTTTCGAACGAAGATCTCGCCGATGCCGTTCATGAGCTCCGCCTTGCGGGTCGAAGCGCGCATCGCCGCATTGAGGTAATCGATTCCGCGTTGCGTGCCATCAAGTTCCGCCAGGGACTTCGCGACTCCGATCGTCGCCGCGACGTTCGTCGGATCGAAGCGAAGGGCCAATCCGTAAAAAAACGCCGCGTCCCGAAACGCGTTGCCGGCGAAGAGAATCGAGGCGTACGTAACGTACGAGCCGGAATCGGCGTTCGCGCCCGCGATCGCGCGTTTGTAATAAACCTGCGCTTCGCGCAACCGCTGCCGCTTGAAGAAAAGGTCGCCGTTCAGACGGTCGATCGCGGCAGCCGGCGCGTTCAAGCCCTTATAAACTTCGAGCATCCGTTGCGCATCCTCGAATTCATAGGCGTCGATGAGCACCCGAATGTATTTAGGATACAACTCCACGCGCGCCGGAGCGAGCTTGACGGCCTTCGCGAGATTGAGCTTGGCGGATTGCACGTCGCCTTGGCGCCGAAAAGTTTCAGAGAGCTTCACAAGCGGGGTCGGATCGTTCTCCTGGGCCTGCCGTGCCGAAAGGAAAAAGAACTGCGCCTCTTTCAGCTTGTCTTCCCTCAACGCTTTTTCGCCTGAGGCGAGCGCGTCGAACATTTTCGCCTTTTTCCCGGCGCCTTTGACGGCAAGCCCGAGGCGCGCCTTAAGCGTGTAGTACTCGAGAAGATAATCCGGCTCTTCCGGGGCGTTTTTGAGCGCGGCCTCGAGATCGGCCAGCGCCTCTTCGCCGCGCTTGGCGCTTGTTCGCATGCGGGCGCGGAAATAATGCGCCTTCGCGAGCTCGAGCCCCGAGGCCAGCGCCGGGTTCGCGATGACATAATCGGCATGGATTCCCGCCTCGGCGATGTTATCCTTGGCATACTGCAGCTCAAGCAGATGCGAGCGCGCCCTGACGTGCGCCGGACTTCTGCGAACGGTTTCGGAGAATGCTTTAATGGCCTCGTCGCGCTGGCCGGCCTTTTCGAGCATCAATCCGTAAAGATACGGGATGCGGGCGCCATTCCATTCTTTCGGGTCGATCTGGTCGAGAAATTTCCGCGTATTCTCGATGTCGCCTTTCGCCAAAAAAGCAGAGGCGACGTAGTACCGCATCTCCGCGCCGTACGGATGGGTCTTCGTGTATTCGTCGACCCGCCCGATCGCCGCGTCCGGATTGCCCAAAACCAGATACAGCTCCACGTCGCTCGCGACGACCTCCGGCAGGTCGACTCCTTTCGCGCGGGCGGCCTCGATAAGCCTGGTGACGACCGTAAAATAATTCTCGTCCTTGTTCGCGACGTCGATGAGGCCGAGGTAGGCGCTCGCGAGAAAACACAAGGCTTTGACGTTTTCGACGTCGAACGCGACGGCCTTTTGAAGAATCCTCGCGGCCTTGCGATAACCATCGACGGTGTCTTGGACGTAATATTGCCGAGCCGTCGAAAGAAGTTTTTCGCTCCGATGCGCGTCCTGCTTTCCTGGAACCGGCATTTTCACTTCAAGCGGCCGGTTATCATCCAGCGTCTTTTTGTCGGATTCCGGATTCAGAAGAAGCGCCACCACGACCGCCGCTACTCCGGCGATGACGAATCTTGCGCGTTTAGAGAGGCCTTTTTTCATCGGCGCGGGCCTGTTCAGCGTGAACATCGCCGTTTTTTCCGTCGCAACCCAGGGGTTCGCCGGCTTGTCGCCTTCGATGTCGACCTTATGGCCCGGATCGACCTCGAACTCGCGCTCGCGACCGCGTCCCGCTGGAGCCGGCTGCTGCCGCGGGGCTTCGGGCGCCGATCGAATGACCGTATTTTCCTCGCCGGCTCCGCCCCGGCGAACGATCACGGTTTTCTCGTCGTGGAGCGATGCTTCGGCGGTTGCGCCGCCGGGCGAGCCCTCCGGGCTATCGAGCGCCATCGAATCGATTTCCGCGAGGCCCGCCATTTCAGCCTGTATGGCTTTCGACTCCTCAAGTTTTTGGGAATCGAGAACAAGGCGGCCATCCTTTTTCGCTTCCAATAACGCGGCGATCTCGGGATATGCGCCGATGTTCTTCCACTCGCCGTCGGGATAGACGCGCGCGGTTTCGATGCCTTTGAAAATACCGTTGGCGACGAAAAGAGTGATCCGGTCGAGGTCGATCGGGCCGAGAACCCGTCCGTTTTCCAGGCAAATTTTGTAAAAAAGCTGCTCCATCCTCTCCCTATTTCGGCGCTGCGGGCCCCGCGGTGCCGCGCCATGGCGCCGCTAGATATTCATGGCGGCTTTTTTAGCCGCGTGAATAAGCATCGACGGAAACACGCCAAACTGCAATGTTCCCGCCGTCGCCACCAGCACGACAAGCGCCGCGGCCGGCGCGAACTTCGCCGCGATCGCGCGCGCCGGCTCGCGCATGTACATGAAAACGATCACGCGCAGGTAATAATAGGCGCCGATCGCGCTGCAAAGCACGCCGAGCACGGCAAGCCAGATCTCCCCGGCCTGCACGGCCGAACTGAAAATAAGGTATTTCCCCGCGAAGCCCACGGTCGGAGGCACGCCTGCCATCGAAAACATGAAAACAGCCATCGCGAAGCTCAGCCACGGATGGCGATAGCCAAGACCGGCGTAATCTTCAACGTCGCAGCGGCGATCGCCCCGCTCGGAGAGATGCGCCACGATCGCGAACGCGCCGAGATTCATCACGACGTACGCGATGAGATAGAGGATCACGGAAGAATATCCGTATTCCGATTTTCCTCCGGAGATGAGGCCGACAAGGATGTATCCGCTATGCGCGATCGAGCTGTAGGCGAGCATGCGCTTGATGTTCTTCTGTGTCAGCGCGATCACGTTGCCGATGAACATCGTCACTAGGGCGACGACCCAGAGAACATCGTGCAGGCTCGCATCGAGTCCGCCTTCGGTTCCGCCGCCGCCCTGGCCGCCGCTATTCAGGCCGATAAAGACCCGAAGAAAAGCGGCGAACGCCGCGGCCTTAAGACCGGTGGTCATGAAATTCGTCACCGAAGTCGGCGCGCCCTCGTAAACGTCGGGCATCCACATATGGAAGGGCACGCTTGCGATCTTGAAAAGAAATCCAACGGTAACAAGCACCGCTCCGAGGGCCAGCAGCGGATTGCCTGTCGGATCGGATTTGAGCGACGTCGCGAGTTGGGCGATGTTCATGCTCCCGGTCGCGCCGTACAGGAGCGCGACCCCGTAAAGAAAAATCGCGGAAACCGCGCTTCCAAGAATGAAATACTTCACGGCGGCCTCGTTGGAGCGGACGTCGGCGCGCCGAAACCCGACCATCACGTATACGCCGAGCGACATCATCTCGAGCGCCACGAAGAGCACGATCAAGTCGAGGGCCGAGGCCATGAGCATCATCCCGAGGCACGAAAAAAGCGCCAAGCTGTAATATTCGGCATGATGAATCCGTTCTTTCTCGAGATACGAATAAGATGAGAGCATCACGAGGCCCGTCGCCGCGAGAAATACGGCATTCATGAGGCCCGTGTAATAATCCGCGGCGAGCATTCCGTTAAAGAGAACCGCGCCCGGTTCGCCCCAGATTTTCGCCGTATAGAGAAGGCCGGCCGTCACGGTGGCGATGCCGACGAGAACGGCGGCAAGGTTTCGCTTCCGGCGATTCGCCTCCGGGTCGCTTGAGCCCCGGATCACTCCGGCGAGAAGGGTGAGCATCGCGCCCGCGGCGACAATCAGATATGGCATGAGCATCGCAAGCTGCTCGGTCGATAGAACCAGGTTTTGGGGCTTGATCAGTTCGCTCATCGCTCACACCTTGATCTGCGTTAGAAATTGGCGGACGGATACTTCCATTTTCGCGAGAAAGAGATTCGGAAAAATCCCCATCACAAAAACCGCCGCCACGATCGGCGCCATCACGGCGAGCTCGCGGAGCGAGAGATCGGGCAGCGCTTTGTTTTCCTCGTTCGCCAGCGGTCCGAACATCACGCGCTGGAACATCCAGAGCATGTAGACCGCTCCGAAAATCACGCCCGTGCCGGCAATGACCGTCCAAAGCCGGCTCACCTGGAACGACCCGAGCAAAATCAGAAACTCGCCGATGAAGCCGTTCGTTCCGGGAAGGGCCACGCTCGAAAGCGTCACGATCATGAATACGGTCGCGAACAGGGGCATCGCCCGCGAGATCCCGCCGAAGTCGGCGATTTCGCGCGTGTGGCGGCGCTCGTAAATCATGCCGACGATCAAGAAGAGTCCGCCGGTCGAAACGCCGTGACTGAGCATCTGGTAGATCGACCCGGTCACGGCGTACGTATTGAGCGAGAACAGCCCCAGGATCACGAACCCCATGTGGCTGACCGACGAATACGCCACGAGTTTTTTGATGTCGGGCTGAACCATCGAAACCCACGCGCCATACACGATCGCGATCGCGCCGAGCGCCATGAACGCGGGCGCGACGTACTGAACCGCCGCCGGAAAAACGGGAAACGCGAAGCGGATGAAGCCGTAGCCCCCGAATTTCAGCAGCACGCCGGCCAGGATCACCGAACCCGCCGTCGGCGCCTGAACGTGGGCGTCGGGAAGCCAGGTGTGCAGCGGAAACATCGGAACCTTGATCGCGAACGAAGCCGCGAAGGCCAAGAAGAGCAGCGTCTGCGGGCTTAGGAACCCGTCGAACGCGATTTTAAGTTTATAGAGATCGGTGATCGCGGCGCTATAGCCGCCGAACTGCTCTTTGTGAGCCGCCAGAAGGTAGAATATGGCCACCAGCATGAGCAGCGACCCCACCAGCGTGAACAGAAAGAACTTCATCGACGCGTAGATGCGCTCTTTTCCGCCCCAAACGCCGATGAGAAAATACATCGGAACGAGCATCGCCTCCCAGAATATGTAGAAAAGGAAGACGTCGAGCGCGACGAACGCGCCGATCATCCCCGTTTCGAGAACGAGAAGAAGCGCCAGGTACGCCTTGAGTTTTCTCTCAATCGCGTTCCACGAGGAAAGAATCACGATCGGCGTCAGAAACGTCGTGAGCAGAATCAAAAAGAGGCTGATGCCGTCGATTCCGATCCAGTAGGTGATGCCAAAAGCCGGAATCCAGCCGTGCCGCTCATTGAACTGAAAGCCCGGCGCCGCGGAATCAAAGCCGGTGTAAAGGAGCAACGAGAGCGCGAAGACGGCGAGCGACGAGACGAGCGCGGCGATCTTGAGCCCCTTGCGGCCGGATTCGTCTTGATCTGAAAATGGCAGCAGCAGAATCGCGAAGACCGTTGGCAGGAATACGATCAGCGTCAGAAGATGTTCAGTGACGAGCGACATAAATGAAATACCCCACGGTTGCGATCAGGCCCGTTAAGATGAAGGCGGCGTAAATTTGCACGGCGCCGGTCTGAATCAGGCGCGCGGCCTCTCCGCTGGCTTTCGAGACTTTCGCGAGTCCGAGCACGAACCCGTCGACGAAGATCACGTCAAAAATCTTCCAGCAAACATCGGCAAGCCACGCGACCGGCCTCACGAGGAGGGCCTCGTAAAGTTCGTCGATGTAATACTTGTTGAAGAGAACCCGGTATGCGGCCTGAAGCGAGGACTGAAATTTTTCAGGGAGATCCGGGCGTTTCACGTACATGAAATAGCCAAGTCCGACACCTGCAAAAGCTATCAGCGCGGACAATGTCATGAGGACATACTCGAGTGAGTCATGCGCCTCGCCTGCCGGCTCGGCGTGTATTAGCCACTCGCCGATCATCGAATGCCCCGGCACGCCAAGAAACCCTCCGACGATCGAGAGCGCGGCGAGAATCATAAGCGGCACGACCATCGTATTCGGAGACTCGTGCGGATGCGCGTGATGAGGGTCAAAGCGCGGCTTTCCGAGAAACGTAAGACAGGTGAGCCTCGTCATATAAAACGCCGTGAGAAGCGCCGTGAGCGCGCCCACGGCCCAAAGCGCCGGGCCGGCCATTCCCATGCGGCTTGAAAAAGCTTCCCAAAGAATTTCGTCTTTGCTGAAAAAGCCGGCCAGCGGAGGAATTCCGGCGATCGCGATCGTGCCGATCACGAACGTGACGTATGTGCGCGGCATGTATTTCTTGAGGCCGCCCATTTTTAAAATATCCTGCTCCTCGTGCATGCCGTGGATCACGCTGCCCGAACCCAAAAAGAGCAGCGCCTTGAAGAACGCGTGCGTGACGAGGTGAAAAATACCCGCGGCGTACGCGCCCACGCCGACGGCCATGAACATGTAGCCGAGCTGGCTTACGGTCGAGTAGGCGAGAACTTTCTTGATGTCGCGCTGGACGATCGCGATCGTGGCCGCGAAGATCGCGGTCGCGGCGCCGGTGCCGCTCACGAGCATGAGCGACTCGGGGCAAAGGCTGAATAGAAAGTTCAGCCGCGCGACCATGTAGACGCCGGCGGTAACCATCGTGGCCGCGTGGATGAGCGCGCTCACCGGCGTGGGGCCCGCCATCGCGTCGGGCAGCCAGACGTAAAGCGGGATCTGCGCCGACTTTCCCATCGCGCCGATGAAAAGGCACATCGTCGCGGCGGTCAGAAGCGCGACGTTGAGCGTTCCCGCGGACTGCTGCGCGTGCACGGCCTCTTTAAGCCCGGCGAAATCCAGCGTTCCGAACATTCCGAACAGAATGAAAATTCCGACGAGAAATCCCAGATCGCCGATGCGGTTGACGACGAAGGCTTTTTTTCCGGCCGAGGCTTTGGCGATATCGTCGTACCAGTAGCCGATCAGAAGGTACGAACAGAGGCCTACGCCTTCCCATCCCAAAAAAAGAACCGGAAAGCTCGCGCCGAGCACAAGAGCGAGCATCGCGAACGTAAAGAGATTCAGGTACGCGAAGAATTTCGGCGGCGTGCGGTCGTGGTCCATGTAACCGATCGAGTAGACATGGATAAGAAAACCGACGCCCGTCACGACCAGCGTCATCACCGAACCCAACGGATCGACCGTTAGTTTGAAGGGCAGAGAAAAATCGCCGACGGTGATCCACTGAAAGACCGTCTCACTCGCGATTCGCGCCGACTCCTCGGCCGCGCGCAGCTCGAGGAACTTCGAAACGGCGATCAAAAACGAGCCGAAGATCGCCGCCGAGGCGATCGTTCCGGCGAGCTTAGCCGAAACCTTGCGCCCGCCGAGCGCCGCGACGCCATTAACCAGAAACCCCGCCAGCGGAAGCGCCAGCATCAATCCGAGCATTCTCTAAATCCCTTCCCGCCGTTCAGCGTTTCAATAGCTCGATATCCTCTGTGCTCACCGACTTGAGATTCCGGAAGAGCGCGATCACGAGGCCAAGTCCCACGGCCGACTCCGCGGCGGCGACGGTGATGACGAAAAACACGGCCATCTGCCCGCCCATGTGCTCGAGCTCGCGGCCGTAAGCCACGAGCGCGATGTTCGCGGCATTGAGCATCAGCTCGATCGACATGAGAATGATCACGATGTTCCGGCGCACGACGACGCCGAAAAGCCCGATGAAGAAAAGGCACATCGAAAAAAAGATGAAATTCTGCGTCGTCACGCCTGGCCCTCCTTCGGGGATTCGGCCCGCGCGCCTTCCAGCTTTCGTTTGGCGATCGCGACCGAGCCCGCGATGCCCACGAGCAGAAGCAGCGAGGTGAGTTCGAACGGCAAAATGTAATCCGAGAACATCAGCTCCGAGAGCACCTGCGTGTTTCCGCCGAGGCTTGCGACTTTTTCGGGCGTGAAGCCCGCTCTTTCCGGGGAAGTCGTTCCGTTTTTCACGCTCCACGCGAAAAGCGCGAAAAGCGCGACGCAAAGAACGGCCGCGATCGCCTGAAAGGGGCGTCTTTTCCCGAGGTCAGCGCTTTGCGCATCGGCGTTCAGCAACATAATGACGAAGATGAACAGCACCATGATCGCGCCCGCGTACACGAGCACCTGGATCGTCGCGATGAACTGCGCCTGCAGCAACACGAAATTCGCGGCCACGCAAAAGAACACCATCACGAGGCTGAGCGCGCTGTAGATCGGGTTTTTTCCGAGCACCACGAGCAGCGAAAACGCCACGGCAAGCGCCGAAAAAACGTAAAAGAAAATGTCCTGTCCGCTCATTTTTTTCCCCTCTGCACGAGAAGATTTTCCTTGTCAAGAACGCCGTCGGCGCGGGTCAGCCGCGCCATCTCGTAGATCGCGCTGAGTTTGATCGCGTCCTTCGGGCACGCTTCCTCGCAATAGCCGCAGTAGCAGCATCGCAAGATGTCGATCTCGAACGTGACCGGATATTTTTCCTTGTCGGCCCGCTCGCCGGCTTCGATGTGGATGCATTCCGACGGACAAACCGTCGGGCAGAGCATGCACGCCGTGCAGTTTTCGACGCCGTTGACCGCCTTGATGTAGTGCAGCCCGCGGAAACGCGACGAATAAATCCGCCTCTCCTCGGGAAATTGAATCGTGACTTTCCTCCCGAAGAAGAAGTTCTTCATCGTGATGGAAAGACCCGTCAGGATCTCGAAGAGGTAAAACCGATGACGGAGGCTTGGTTTGGATTTGACCAGCATGTTCAGATCACCCTCAGGTACATGAGCGCCGCCGTCACGACGAGGTTGGCCAAGGAAAGCGGAAAAAGGACCTTCCAGCCCAGATTCATGAGCTGGTCGTAACGAAATCGCGGGAGCGTCCAGCGGACCCACACGAAGAACCACATGAAGAATCCGACCTTGATCGAAAACGACACGGCCTCAAGCGCCAGGCGGCCCCAGTCCGCCGGATTTCCAGCGGTGAAGAATTTCGCGATCAGCGCTCCCGTCGGGTCGATCAGGCGCCCCATTCCCGGAAGAAGCTGAAACCCCCCGAAAAATAGCGTGCTGATGAGCGCCGACGCCACGAGCATGTTCATGTACTCGGCCATGAAAAACAGCGCGAACTTCATCGCGCCGTATTCGGTGTGGTAGCCCGCCACGATCTCGCTCTCCCCCTCGGGAAGGTCGAACGGAAGGCGGTTTGTTTCGGCGAAACTGGCGGTGAGAAACACGATAAACCCGATCGGCTGGGTAAAAACGCCCCAGCGCGGAAGAAATCCGAAGATGTGCCCGCTCTGCGCCGCCACGATGTCGCGAAGATGTATGCTTTCGGCCATCATGATCATGCCGAGCACGCTTAAGCCCAGCGAAAGCTCGTAGCTGATCATCTGCGCGGAGCTGCGAAGGCTCCCGATCATCGAGTATTTGTTGTTTGATGCCCAGCCGGCCATGATGATGCCGTACACGCCGAGCGACGAAATCGCCAAAACGTAGAGAATTCCGACGTCGAGGTCGGCGATCTGAGCGTGGAGCGCCTTTCCGTCGATCGCGATGTCGCCCGCGAACGGCACGACCGCGAACGTCATGAACGCGGGAATCAGCAGGACCGCCGGCGCCAATACGAAAATGACTTTTTCGACGTGCGCCGGAATGAAGTCTTCCTTAAAAAGCAGCTTCACGACGTCGACGGGCGCCTGCAGGATGCCGAGAGGCCCGACGCGATTGGGGCCAAGGCGGTTCTGCATCAGCGCCGAACCGCGGCGCTCGACCCAGACCATAACCGGCACGGAGCTGAGCATGGTAAAGACCACGGCGCCGATCTTCACTCCCATCCAGATGAGCTCGATGCGATCCATTGCGGCTTTTCCCCCTACGCCCACATCGCGAACACGTCCGCGATGCCCTTCGAAAGACCTACGGGCTCGATTGATCTCTGAAGCTTCTGTTCCTTGCCCTGCCAATTCACGATCGTTCCGGATTTCTCGACGTAAGAAAGACCCGGCAGGACCACGTCGAAGTCGCCGGCGCCCTCGCGCGGAAAAACCCCGACGCCGACGATCGCGCCCTTGACGTGCCTGCGAAGGCCGTGCGGAAGAGCCGCGCGCCCGCCGCGGAATACCAACGCGGAGTCGTAGGAGCCGTCGCCTTTCCAGCCCCTGAGTCCGAGTTTTTCCGCGCCATGAAGATTGGAGGTTTTGCTCGTGCGGCGGAGGATCTTGTCTTCATCCTTGTCGTCGTCGGCGCTGAGATGCCCTGGCGTTCCGAAGTGTAAAAGCGCGCACTCCTTCAGGCGGTCAGCCGCGAATTTCTGGATCGCGCGAAGCTCCTCAAGCGTCAGATCCGAGCCCGCGAGCACGAGAACTTTTCCCGAGATCCGGCGACGGGCCTCGGCCAAGGCCGTGCTCCAGTCAGAAGTTTCGAGCTGTGCCGCGGTTTTGACCGAAGGCTCGACGATGCGCGAGGGAGCGTTGACGTAATGGAAGTTGAAGCGGCCCTCGTCGCAGATCCACCATTTGTTGATCTCCATGTTTTCGCGCGGCAGAAGGCGGTAAACGACGCCGTTCTCCTGGTGAATTTCGATGTTACAGCCCCGCGAACAGCCTTCGCAAACCGATTTCGTTTTCTTGAGATACCAAACGCGTTTGCGGAAGCGGAAGTCTTTGAGCGTAAGCGACCCCGTTGGGCAGATGTCAGCGAGGTTTCCGGCGTAATCGGTTTCGAGCGCCTTGCCGTCAACGGTCGTGATCTCGACGTTGTTGCCGCGCTTGAGCGCCACCATTTCGCGAAAGCCACCCACCTCGTCGCAGAAGCGGATGCAGCGCGTGCAGTGAATGCAGCGATTCATGTTCTTTTTGATGACCGGACCCATGTCGAGGTCCATGTACGTGCGGCGCTGTTCCTCGTAGCGCGAATCGGGCGCTCCGTAGTCGAAGCTGTAGTTCTGCAGGTCGCACTCGCCCGACTTGTCGCAGATCGGGCAGTCGAGCGGGTGATTGATGAGCAGAAACTCCATGACCGAGGACTGCGCGGATTTCACTTTCTCCGACCCGGTGTGGATGACCATTCCGTCGGCCGCGGGCGTTGAGCAGGCCGTCTGGATCTTGGGCATTTTCTCGACTTCGACCGCGCACATCCGGCACTGGGCGACGATCGTAAGGCCGGGGTGGTAGCAGAATCGCGGAACCGCAACACCGTTGCGATCGGCGATCTGAATGATCATCTCGCCCGGCTTGAACTCGTACTCTTTGCCGTCGATGGTGCATTTAGGAGACATATTACACTAGACCTTCCCTTGCTCGGCCGACAAACGCCCATTTAGGGCGTTTGTTTCATTCCGGATCATTTCCTCGAATTCGTGCCTGAATTTTTTCACGAAGCTGATCACGGGACCGGCCGCCGCATCGCCTAGCGCGCACAGCGTTTTGCCGTTGATGTTGCCGGCGACGTTCAAAAGCAGGTCGAGGTCGGTCATCTTGCCGTGACCGTCGAGAATCCGGTGCAGCACGTCTTCCATCCAGCGGCAGCCTTCGCGGCAGGGCGTGCATTGCCCGCACGACTCGTGCGCGTAGAAGTGCGTGATGCGCTTGATGGCTTTCACCGCGCTCCAGGTCTCGTCGATCACGATGACGCCCGCCGAGCCCAGCATCGTGCCCGCCTTCATCATCGGTTCGATGTCGAGCGCGATATCGAGCTCGTTCGCGGTCAGCACGGGCGCCGACGAACCTCCGGGAATCACGGCCTTGAGCTTATTGCCGTTCCGGATTCCGCCGCAGTGGTCGTAGATCAGCTCGCGCAGCGTAACCGCGCCGCAAGCAAATTCGTAAAGCCCGGGCTTGTTCACGTGGCCGCTAACGCAATAGAGGCGCGTGCCGCCGCTGTTCGGAAATTTTCCGAGACCCGCGAACCACTCGCCGCCCTTTAGGATGATGGCTGGGACGGCGGCCAGCGTTTCGACGTTGTTCACGATCGTGGGCCCGCCGAACGCGCCTTTGATGGCCGGAAACGGCGGCTTCACGCGCGGCTCGCCGCGCTTGCCCTCGAGGCTGTTGAGCAGGCCGGTCTCTTCGCCGCAGATGTAGGCGCCCGCCCCGCGGTGCACGTACAGATCGAGCTTGAAATCCGAGCCCATGACTTTCTCGCCGAGGATACCGGCTTTGTAAGCCTCCTCGATTGCTTTTTCGAGAATCCCGGCCTCGCGCACGTACTCTCCGCGGATGTAAATGTACGCGACGCGCGCGCCGATCGCGAACGATCCGATCGCCATTCCTTCAATCAGCATGTGAGGGGAGTACGTCATGATCGCGCGGTCTTTGAACGTGCCGGGCTCCGACTCGTCGGCGTTGCACACCATGTACTTCGGCATTTTGGATTCTTTCGGAATGAAGCCCCACTTCATCCCGGTCGGAAAGCCAGCACCCCCGCGCCCGCGCATGTTGGATTTCTTCATCTCGGCGATGATCGCGCCGGGCGTCATGCCGAGCGCCTTTTTCAGGCCCTCGTACCCGCCGTGTGCCTTGTAGTAAGAGAGCGGCGCCGCTTCCTTGTTGTAGAAGAATTTCGAAACGATGATCTCAGGCATCACGAAAGCTCCGAAAGAAGCTTGTCGATCTTATCGGCCGTCATGTTCTCGTGATAGTCGTCGTTGACCTGAATGCACGGGGCGGTCCCGCACGCGCCAAGACACTCGACCTCGGTGATCGTGAATTTCCTGTCTCGCGTCGTATCGCCCGCCTTGATGCCGAGTTTTTTCTCGCAATGCCCGAGCAGCTCCTCGGCGCCCATGAGCGCGCACGAAATGTTCGTGCAGACCTGCAGGTGGTGCTTCCCCACCGGCTTCAGGTTGTACATCGTGTAGAACGTGATGACCTCGCGCACGACCGGAGGCGGGATGTCGATCGCGGCCGCGACCTCGTCCATGACCTCGCCCGAAACCCAGCCTTGCTCTTTTTGCGCCAGATGCAGCGCCGGAAGGAGAAGCGCCTGGTTCGTCGGATACCTCGGCCTGATCCGCTCGATCTCCTTGTAAAATTTTTCGGAGAGGATCTTCTTGCTCATAATTTATCTGTCCAGCTCGCCCGCGATGACGTTGATGCTTCCGAGCGATGCCACGAGGTCGGCGATCTTCTCGCCCTTGATCATTGGATCGAGGCCCTGGTACATCCAAAACGACGGCGCGCGCACGCGCATGCGCCAGGCCATCGGACCTCCCTTGCTGATCACGTAGAATCCCAACTCCCCGTTCGGGCCTTCGATGCACGTGTACGCTTCACCAGGCGGAACGTCGAAGCCTTCCATGAAAAATTTGAAGTGATGGATCATCGCTTCCATCGAATTGTAGACTCGGTCTTTCGGAGGAATCACCACGCGCTTGTCGTCAACCCAGATGGGGCCTTCGTCCGGGCATTTCGCGGCAAGCTGACGCAGCATCCTCGCGCTCTGACGAAGTTCTTCCATTCGGACGAGATACCGGTCGTAGACGTCGCCGTTTTTTCCGAGCGGAACCTCGAAGTCCAGCTCGCCGTATTTCAAAAGCGGATCGGGCTGGTCGCGGCGAAGGTCGATGTTCACGTTGCTCGCGCGCGCGCAGGGGCCGGTGAACGAGTACGCCAGAGCTTCTTCGCGCGTGAACGCGCCGACGCCCTTGGTGCGATCGACCCAGATCTTGTTGTCCGTGAGGAGCTTGTCCATCTCAGCCACGACCGGCTCGAAACCGTCGAGCCACTTTATGAGCGCCGGAAGAAACTCGGGCGGCGGCTCCCAGCCAAGCCCGCCCACGCGCGTGTAGGTCGTGGTGAGGCGGGCTCCGCAGAGCATTTCGATCAGCGTGTACGCTTCTTCGCGCTGATGGAAGCCGTAAAGGAAAAACGAGAACGCGCCGAGGTCGACGGCGTTGATGCCGACGCAAATCAGGTGGTCGATGATGCGAGAGATTTCCACGCAGATCGTGCGGATATATCTCGTGCGTTCCGGCACTTCGAGACCCATGACGCGCTCAATCGCCATGTCGTAAGCGACGTTGTTGGCGAGCGAGGAGCAGTAGTTCATCCGGTCGGTATGCGGGCGGAATTTGTGGTACGTGACATTCTCGCCGATTTTTTCCTTGCCGCGGTGGAGGTAACCCATCTCACTGATGGACTTCTCGATCGTCTCGCCGCTTAAGCGAACCATCACGCGAAGCGTGCCGTGCGTCGCCGGGTGAGAGGGCCCGATATTCATATAAACTTTCGAATCCTCGTAAATCTCGTCGGATTCGTCTTGATGTCCGCCGTAATGAGTCGCGTCGGTCTTCATCGGCTTTCGTCCTTCAGCAGGTGTTCCGGGATCGGCTCGGCATCCGTGAAAATCTGACTCTTGCGCCAGTAGTAATCTTTCCTCAGCGGATGACCCTCCCAGCGAATATCCAAGAGAATGCGGCGCAGATCGGGGTGCCCCGCGAACCGAATCCCGAACAGGTCGAACACTTCGCGCTCGGCCCAGTTGGCGCCGCTCCAGACGCCGACGGCCGTGGGCATCGGCTCATCGAGCCGCAAGCGAACTTTCACGCGCGCGCGCGTGCCGTGCTCGGGCGAATACAGGTTGTACACGACGACGAAGCGGCTGAGCGCTTCTTCCTCGGAGCCCAGCTCATCATACGCGGTAAGATCGGCAAGAAAGATGAAATCGAGACCCGCCGCGGCCTTAAGAAACTTCAAAAACTCGATCGCGTCGTCTTTTTTAGCCCAGAGGATCGGGCAACCTGCGCGGTCGTACTCGATCTTCGCGATCGAGGCGCCGAAGCGATCCTGAATTTTCTTGATCTGATTTTCCAAAACGGGATTCGCCATTTTTATTTCCCGAAAAGCTCCTCGCGCGTGGGCCGCTTGCGGCTGCTGCCGTAGTCGCCACGCGCGATGCGCTCCTGCAGCTTCATCAGGCCGTGGATGACGCCTTCGGGGCTCGGCGGACAGCCCGGAATGTAAACGTCAACCGGGATGATCGTATCGATGCCCTGAAGCACGCTGTAAATATTGTAAATTCCTCCCGAGCTGGTGCAGACACCGAACGCCATGACCCACTTCGGTTCCGACATCTGCTCGTAAATGTTCTTCAGAATCGGCGCCATCTTGTTCGCGATCGTGCCGGCACAGATGAGAAGGTCAGCCTGGCGCGGCGAGAAGCGCACGACTTCGGCTCCGAAGCGCGACATGTCGTAGTCGGCC
The DNA here is from genome assembly GCA_016186905.1 of Deltaproteobacteria bacterium. Taxonomy (GTDB): domain Bacteria; phylum Bdellovibrionota; class UBA1018; order UBA1018; family UBA923; genus JACPKS01. The sequence continues at coordinate 48,316 of JACPKS010000046.1, read as the reverse complement.
GAAAGGGTCGCCATCAACTCGATGCCGCAGCACGAGGTTCCGAACGGCAGAGGCCACATCGAATTTTTGCGGGCCCAGTTGACCGCGGCATCCAGGCGGGTGGTCATGATTCCCGGCGACGAGTCTTTAGCCATAACTTTCTGTTACACCAATGCCTGCGAAGCGTATTTTCGTGCGAGACAAGGATGGCGACGACGCCCGACCAAAGCGTACACAGAAGTACGCTGCGGGAGGAAGGAGGAGCCAGACGCAGTATCGCGCGAAAAGACGCGAGCAGGCTAGTCCCATTCCAAAGCGCCTTTTCGGTAGATGTACACGTATCCGACGAGAAGAATCGCCAGAAAAACGAGCATCTCCGCGAGAATAAACGCATTGACGCTCAAGAATTTTTTATAAACTACCGCCCACGGAAAGAAAAAAACCGTCTCGACATCGAAGAGCAGAAAAAGAATCGCAACGAGGTAGAACTTCACCGAGAACCGCCGTCTTGCGTCGCCAATGGGCGGCACCCCGCACTCGTAAACGCCCATCTTGATTTTGTTCGGGGCTTTCGGGCCGATCAGATGCGTGAGCAGCAAAACAATCGCCGCGACCGCCGCGCCGAGTCCCATCAAAATGAGAACGGGGATGTACGCTGTCATGAGTGTTCCATTTCTTTACGCAAGCGTTGAGTTATCAGCAGACTAGCACGAATTGAAAATCTCGGAACTCTATAAAGACCGAGTGAGAAGCTCGAATGATTGGGAGAGCGATTTAGAGAGATATCTCATGAATGGATCACTGAAGATCCCAAGGCCGATGGTCGGGATCATGAGAAAAACAAGCACGGCCTTTTCAAAGCGGGTGAACATAACGTCTTTTGTGCCGGCATCAACCCGGTGAGCCACCTCATCCTTGAAAAATCTCGCCACAAGCCGAAGCATGTAGGCCGAACCAATCACCCAATTCAAGACAAAGATCGCCGCGACCCAAAGATGTCCGCCCTGAAGCGCCGCATTAAGAAGATAGAATCGCCCTAGGAATCCTGAAAGCGGCGGAACCCCGATCAGTCCAAGAAGAAAGCAGCTCAGTGCCACGGCTGCAAACGGCTCTCTCCAGGCCAGGCCGTCGAGTACCGAGAGGTCGTCGGAAGTTTGCGATCCGGAATAGAAGCCTGAAATGCATTGGATCGTGAAGAATGCGCCCAAAATCATGACCGTGTATGTAAAGAGCGAAAAAATCATCGAAGCAACGCCAAGCCCGTCAGCAACCGAAAGGCCTATCAGCAGAAAGCCGGCCTGCGAAAGCGCAGCGTAGGCGAGCATTCTCTTCAAGCTGTTCTGGCTGATGGCCGCGAGATTTCCGAGCGTCATCGATGCGGCGGCGAAAAGCGCGAGCACGTAGGGCCATGGCACGCCCTCAAGCGCGCTCCACCCCGCGGCGGACCGCACGCTGAAGAGGTCGAGAAAAACTCTCGCCGCGAGCGCGACCGCTGCAAGCAGCGACGCCGCCGACTGAAAGGCCGCGACTGGAATCGGAGCCCCCTCGCCGCCGTCAACGGCCGCGAAATGGAACGGAAAGAGCGCAAGCCGCGCGGCGACGGTACTGAAAAAAAGCGCGAAGATCAGGAGCAGGCACCCGATCGATGCGGCATCGTGCGCGGAACCTAGCGCGGCGAGCGGCGCGCGGATCGCGGCGATGTCAAAACTTCCGGCCACTCCGTACGCGACGAGCGCGCCGCCCGCGAAAAGAAGGGAGCTCAATGCGCCGTACACGTAAAGCTTCATCCCCGCTTCGCTGGAGCGCGGCTCCTCGCGCTTGAATGACGCCAGCACATAGGTTCCAAGCCACGCCATCTCAAGACACGCGAAAAGAACGATGAGGTTCGAGGCCGACACGATCAGACAGTGGGCCAGCGCCGAAACGACGAGCAGACCCAGAAGCTCGGCCTTGTCGCGGTCGTCGATTTCGCGCGAAGTGCGCGCGAGAAGGCAGGCGACGGCGCAGGAACCGATGATCATGGCTTTGAATAGCTGCGAAACCGGATTCAGCTCCAGACCCGCGAACGAAACGCTTCCTTCCCATGCCGGAGCGGCGATAGAGAGGGCTGTGTGCGCCGCCGCGATGAGCAATCCCGTGAGCGCGACCCAGAGGGGCGCGCCCTTCGGCTGCCGGCGCCCCGGAATGCGCGCGGAATCCGACAGCAAAACGAAGAGCGCCGTCAGAAGCAGCACGAGTTCCGGCAGAAGCGCGAAAAGCGCCGACCGAAGCGTGGCGTTCATGCTTTGCCGCCAAGAACGGCGAGGAGCTGCCCCACCGCCGCCGTCGACAGGCGCAGAAGCGGTCCGGGGTTGATTCCTATGAAAAAACAGAGGAGCGCCAGCGGCGCGAAACCCAACCGTTCGCGAATTCCCAGATCACTAAACTCCGACGAAGCGCTCGAGGCCGGGGCCGCGCCGAGAAAAATCCTGCGGTACATGCGGATAAGATACGCGGCCGTGAAAAGAACTCCGCAAAGCGCCACGACCGTGAATGTCCGATGCGCCTGAAACGAGCCCAGCATGATGAGCAGCTCCGAGGAAAACACTCCGAGGCCGGGGATTCCAAGCGAAGCGAAGAGGGCCACGGTGAAGAAAACCGTGAGGATCGGAGCCCGCGACGCGAGCCCGCCGAACCCCATTGAGCCGTCGCCGCGCATGATTTCGAAATGCCTCGAACGGCTTCCCAGCGCGCCAACGAGAAAGAAAAGCAATGCCGCGTAGATTCCGTGCGCGATCATTTGCAAAATCGCGCCATGAAACGACGCCCTCGAGAAAACGGAGAGGCCGAACACGATGAAGCCGACGTGACTGATCGTTCCGTAGGAAACGAGCTTGCGCACGTCTTGCTGCGCGAGCGCGCAAACGGCGCCGTAAAGCACGTTGAGCACCCCGACCGCGACCATGAAGTCGGCGATCCAGAGAGCGGCATCGGGAAAAAGAGAATAGTTGAGACGAATCAGCGCGTACGCGCCGGCCTTGATAAACACCGAGGCCATGACGACCGTCAGCGACGTCGGCGCTTCCTTCTGGAAATGAATGAACCAGCCGTGAAAGGGGAACATCGGAATGCGAATGGCCACGCCAAAAAGAAACAATACGAAAATCAAGCGATCGAAGCGAAACGACTGGGAGGCGAGCTCGACGACGACTGAGCTGAATTTTCCGCCGCCGAGATCCGCGAGGCTGAAGCTGTGCGGTTCGGAGTAATAGTAGACGGCGAACATCCCGAGAAGAAAAAGCGCGCACCCGACGAGCTGGTAAAGAAAGAACCGCGTCGCCGCGCGCTCGCGATCGGCGCCGCCCCAGATACTCACGATGAAATACGCGGGAAGAATAGACATCGTCCAAAAGACGAAAAATAGAAAGAGATCCTTCGCGCAGAAAAACCCCAGTAGCGCGCTCTCAAGCCACAGAAAAAGAGAGAAATAACCCTTCGCGCCCGCTTTGAGCTCGGTCGGGGCCAGGCAACACAGAAAAAAGACGAGCGACGTGAGCAGCACGAGCGGAAGGCTCAGGCCGTCGAGGCCGATGTCGTAGAAAATACCGAAGGAGCGGATCCACTCGATCCGCTCGGAGAACTGCATCCCTGGCTCCATGGCGTCATAGTTCAAAAGAAGCGCGGCGGAGAGCACAAAGGTGATCAACGAAAATGCCGTGGCTAGATTTTGCGCCGACCGCCCGCTTCGGGATGAAACCAACAGCACGACCAGCGAGCCGAGAACCGGCAGCGCGATCACGGCGCTTAAAATATGCTGCTCCACTTTCAAAACCTCCTTTAACGTGTCAAAAGCCGGGCCACGACGATTCCCATCAGCAGAATTCCGGCGGCGAAGTAAAACTGCACTTGTCCCGTCTGCAAAAAGCGAAGCGCCTTGCCCGCGCTCTGAAACATCTCACCGAGCCCGCCGACGATCGTCTGGTCGAGAATCCGGTCTTCCGCCCACAGCGCGGCCTTTTTCACGGCGGAACGCGGCAAGCGTTGCGCGCGCGCGAAAGCGCGCGGAACGGTCTCTTCCAAGAAACCGGCCGCCGCGGACATCGCTCCCGCAACCGGCACCAGAAAGCCTTTCCACAAAAAGATGTCGCGACCGGTGCCTGCTCCGACAAAACCAAAGAGCCTATGGCACCCCGCCAGGAATTTCTCCGCCTTTTCCGGATCTCGAAAAATTCCGTAAAAGCCGATAAGAAACGCCAGCGCGAAAGACCCGAGCCTCGCGGCAAGCGACGCGGCGAAAACCGGGCCCGCTCCGATCGCCGCGAGATCGTCTGGAGCGAACAGCCCGTACGCAAGCCATTGCGCGGACGGCGCGATCGCATAGTCGGCTTCCCCGAGAAGCCCCGAAAACGGAGGGCCGCCGGCGGCGAGCGAGAGGCAGCAGAGAAGAAGCCCGGCAAGCGGAAGAACCCGCGTCCAGTGCGCGGCAACGGCTTTTTTCTTTTTTCGAAAAACGTCGCGAACGATTCCCCAGAGCGCCACTCCGACAATCAGATCGGAAAGGACGAGGCATGCGGCCGCGATCCAAGGGGCATGGGCGGGAAGCGCGCTGGCGATGACGCTCCTGTCAGTGAAATAAGCGGCGTATGCGACCTGCTTTGCCCAGCCAAGGGCGCTGAGCGGGCCTCCCGTCAAAATGACGGCCGCCGCCACGAGAAACAAACGAGACGCCCGCTCGCCCTCGCGCGCCCGCGGCAGAGAGCCGGCAAACAGAAGAAGTGCGGGCATGCCCGCGAAGCCAAGCGCCGCGCCCGCATCCGCCGCTCCGAAAGCGGCACTCATAAAAGCCGCGCAGGTCAACTGCACGCAAAGCCAGCCGGTAAGCGCGCTCGTTTCGCGCTCAAGCAACGTCAGGGCCGCCGCGGCAACCGTGCTGACCGCGCTGACCGCCGCAAGAACGGGAACGAGGCTTGCGTGCGCGAGCAACGGCTGAAGGCGGTACATCAGAAGCACCGGAAGAAACGCGTGGATCACAACGAAGGCCGGGGCGTTCGGCGGGCCGGCGATGCCGAGAGCGCGCGCCATCCCCAGGAACGGCGCGTGAAAACACCAAAACATCGAGCCGGCGACCAGGGCAAGCAGCGCCCACTCCGAAACCGCGGAGCCGTTTGACGCGATCTCGGCGAAGGTCCTGCCGTATTCGCCCGGAAGCAGTCCGAGAATTCCTGAAAAAACGACGCCCGCCGAAAGCGCCATCAAGACCAGATAGCGGGCCGACGCCTCCGAACGCTCGGTCTCGCGTCCGCTTCCGAACGCGATGAAAACAAATCCCGCGACGGCGGCAATAACCATCCCGAAAAAGAAGACCATGAGGCTTGTCGAGCCGGCACAGGTCGTGAGCGCCACGCCCAGCAGCGGAATGCCGACGGCTTCCGCCCGCGATTTTTCCGTTCGATCCTGCGCGAGAAACAGGCCGATGACGGTGACGGAGCCCAGCCAAAGAAGCGAATCGAAAATTCCGAAGCGCAGCATGAGTTTTGGATGCGAAGCAAAAAGTCCGCCGGCCCAGTCGAGCGTCCACGCGACCTCTCCTCCATTGCCGGCCGCAAGCGCGCATGTCCAGGCGACGCACCCGAGAAAAGCCACGCCAAACGCGCCGATGACATAGGCGGATCCGGTTTTGCTTTCGCGCGGAAGAACGAGGTACGCCGATCCCCAGAGGATGAGCGCGCAGAGAGCTGAAATCAGCGAAGGCGTCTCCATCCCGTCTCAGCGCCTCAACTCGATGTTCTCGCCCACGTTGGAAGTTTTTCCTGAAAGCAGGCGGCGATAGGCGATCGAGCATCCCAGCGTGATCCAGAGCAGCGACACGACACCAAGGCAGAGCGCGAAAACGGCGCCTTCCGAGACGAACTGCCCGGCCTGGCCGCCAGCCGCGGCGGCACGCGCGGCGTGCACGCGATCCACGAGTACCATCAGGATCACGATTCCAAGCGCCGCGGTGACCAAAGACATCACGATGGCCACGAGGCTCGCGCGATGGAGAGCCGAACCGACGCCCAACCCGACAAGCAGCGACGCGATCACGGCGTAAACCTCAACCCTCATCCCGCCTCCCTCTTCCGCGAAGCAAAAACGCCGCGCCGATCGCGCCCATCAAAACCAGAACGCCGATGATTTCAAAAAGACCCGAATATTTTCCCGAAAGCGCCGCGCCGTACAGTTTGGCGTCCACCGAACCTCCGCCCGGCAGCGCAGCCAACGCGGTCTCAACGGCTTCCGGCGGTACCGGCCTCGTACACGTGGCGATTACCGCAAAGCAGATCGACCCGGCCAGCACGAAGCCAAGGAGCATCGCAAGCGCGCGCGAAACCCAACGCGCGCGACCGGCCGACTCGTTCAGCAGCGCTTTTCGAAGGGAACCGCTGATCGTCCCGGCGAACGAAAGAAGCAGAACGACGCCTACGGCTCCAGCCATGAACAAAGCGGCGGCGAGATATGCGGCCTCAAGGACAAGCAGCAATCCCGACGCCGAGAATAAAACGACGAGAAATGCGGTCGATACTCGATAAAGATCGTCGCCGAACGCGACGTAGGTCGCCGCGGAAGCGAGCGCCACGACGAGAAAACCCGACAGGGCCGCCGATGCGCTCATTGGCCGCCGCCTTTCTGGCCGTCTTTTTCTTTCCGTTCTCGTCTGCGCTGAAGCTCGGCTCCCACCGGTGACCGCTCGAACAATGCAAGCTCCTCGGCGCGCGCGTCATTCGCGCCCTGGCTCTTCAGCCAGCGCTCCTTCATGTCTCGCGTCGCCCATCCGCGCCCGAAGCTGGTCACGAGATCTTCAAGGCGAAAGACGCTTGCTTCATACTCTCTCGAATGAGTGAGGCTTCCAGTCGGGCAGACCTAGACGCATAGGCCGCAAAACATGCAGCGCGCGTGATCGATGTCGAAGACCGACACCCAGCTCACATTGCGTTCCGGTCCAGGCTCGGTCTCGATATGGATGCAGTCGGCCGGGCACGTATCGGCGCAATACCGGCAACCCGAGCACGCCTGAATATCGTTGCGAAGCAATCCGCGAAAACGAGGCGGAAGATCTTCCGGCATCCGCGCGCTTACGCGATCCGGATATTCCTCCGTGGCCGCGCGATACCGCTCGCCCGTTCCGATGAGGTACGGCAGCGTGGTTTTCAGCGCAGTCGCCGCGCTTAAGCAGCGATTGCCGATCCCGCGCAGATACGCCGCAAGCCCGTTCATGCTCCGAGCGCCTCCGCGAAACTTTTCCCCGCCGCAAGCGCCATCCACAGCGCCGTCGAGAGCACCGAGACGATCCCGAACGGAAGCAACACTTTCCACGAAAAGGAAACGACCTGCCCGGCACACAGGCGGGGAAGGGACCATCGCGCCCAGATCGAGACTGCGGCCAAAGCGAAAATCTTGATCGTGAGCGCGGTAAAATGAACGAGGCTCGCGGCCCTCCCGAACGAGTCCAGCCCGAAGGGAACGTTTCCGCCGCCGAGATACAGAACCGCAAAAAGACCGCAGCTGAGATAAAGCCCGGCGAACTCGATGACCGAAACAAGGCCCTTGCGCGCTCCGCTGTACTCGGACCACGCCCCGCCGGAGATTTCGCTCTCCGCGCTCGTGAAATCGAACGGCGCGCGGCACTGCCAAATATGCATTGCGCCGAAAAACACGAGGCCGCCGATCAGCGCGCCGGGATCGTGAAAAAGCGTCCAGCGCCATGGCCACCCTCCCTGCGAAGAGAGGATTCCTCCCATGTCGATGCTGCCGCTGACCAGCACCGGAGGAAGAAACGCGACCGCGAGCGGCAGGAGGTAAAACGAAACGTGCGCGAGAATTCGAAAGGCCGAGAGCGCCGACCACGGGTTATTCGCCGAATATGCCGACCAGAAAAGGAAAAAGCGCGAAAGCAAGAGCGCGGCGAGCAAGTGCGCGAGTCCCGAATCGACGCTGGAGAGCGCCCAGTCTTTCGAAACCGGAATCGATCCCACGGCAAGAAACAAGACGCAAAGCACGAGGATGGGCGCGAACCGAAACGCCATTCCGGCGGAGCCGGGCCGCGCGTCCTGTTTGAAAAGCAGTTTAAGCGCGTCCGCGATTCCCTGAAAAAGGCCGGCGGGCCCGACTCGATTGGGGCCGATGCGCATCTGAATGTCGGCGCCAAGCTTGCGGTCAAGGTATCCCAGCGCCGCGAGCTGCGGCAAAATCACGAAAAAACCGTAAATCGATACCGCCGTCAGCACCATGATCCATGCCGGAACGCGAACGCCGAAGAACGAGAAAAGCCAGGCCGCGAACGGGCTGATGCGCTCGAGATCCGCGGTCACCGGTCGACCTCCGAAGCGCAGACGTCAAAGGAAGAAACAATCGCGGCGACGTCACTGAGCTGCGCGCCCGTTAGAATCCCTGGAAACAGCGAGAGCACCGAGAAGGAGGGCGCGCGAAACCGGACGCGCCGCGGCCCCCTTCCGCCGGAACTTCGAACGTAGACCGACAGCGTTCCGCGCGGGCTTTCGACTGAAGCACAAGCCTCGCCTTCAGGAGCCCTGAAGAGTCTCGGAATCGGGCTTTGAAACGATCCCTCCGGAATGCCCTTGAGCGCCTGTCGAACGATGTCCGACGACTCGCTGATCTCACGCAGGCGCACGCGGACCCGATCAAGCGCGTCTCCTTGCGTTCCGCTTTCGCCGGCTCCGACGGGCACGCCGAAATCCAGCCGTTCGTAGCCGCAGTAGGGATCATCTTTGCGAACGTCGCGCTTGAGCCCGCTGGCCCTGAGATTGGGGCCGGTCAATCCCGCCTGGATCGCGAGCGGCGAAGACACCGGCGCCAGCCCCGAAAGCCTTTCGCGAAAAAGATCTCCGCCGAAGAGAAGATCCGAATATTCCGGAATCTTCGTCTCGATGTACTCCAAAAATTCCCGCGTCTTCTCGACGAAGCCCTCGGTGATATCGAAGGCCACGCCGCCGATTCGCGCGTAGCTGTGCGTAAGCCGCGCTCCAGCGAGCATCTCAAATAGATTGTTCGCGCGCTCCCGCTCGCGCAGCGCGAACATGAAGAACGTCCGGTGGCCAAGCACATCGGCCATCGCGCCGAGCGCCAGCAGGTGGCTTCCGATGCGCCCGAGCTCGGTTGCGATGACGCGGATGCGGCTGGCGCGCTCAGGCACTTCGATCCCGGCGAGCCTTTCCACGGCAAGGGCATACGCGAGGTTTCCGTGCACCGACGAAACGTAGTCCACGCGATCCGTATAGGGGACGAATCCCGCCCAGGTCATTCGCTCCGCGATCTTCTCGATGCCGCGATGGAGAAGGCCGACTTCCGGATGGCCCGAACGCACGTTCTCGCCGTCGGTTTCGATGCGTATGCGAAAAGGCCCGATCGCGTGGTTGCCCAGGGGCCCGACGCTCACGATCGCCATGGGTCAATTCCTCGCATGTTCTTTCCTCAGCGGCGCGCGCCGGTGTTCGATGCCGCCGAAATCCTCGGGGTATTCGTAATCCCTTCGCATCGGAAAGCCGCGCCAGCCTTCGGGAAGCAAGAGCTTGTCCAAAGAGGGGTGGCCCTCGAAGACGATTCCAAAAAGCTCGGCGATCTCGCGCTCAAGACAAAGTGCCGCGCGCCACAAATCAGTGACCGAAGAGGCCGTCGCCGCCGCCCCAGGGGCGCCGCGATCGAGCGCGACTCTCAGGTTGAAGCGGTGGCGATGTTGCGTGGAAAGCAGCCGGTAAATCAGCTCGAAGCGCTCGCCGGTATCGACGGCGATCAGGTCTTCCAGAAAATCGAGTTTCAACGAAACCTCGAAAGCGCAAAAGCGCAGGATTTTCTTCGCGAGACCGGCCGCAAGCTCGGCGCAGGGAAAACGCGGATCGCCGCCGACAGCGGCCACGGCGTCTTTTCCGAATTCATCCCGCAAGACTTCCGCGAGCTTCGCGTGGTCCATCACTTGACTGCCCTTTCTTTGCCCCATTCCCCTGGCGCTTCCTCGCGAACGGCCGCGTGACGCGACGCGATTCTCTTTCTGAGCGCGAGCAGCCCGTGGAGCACGGCTTCGGGACGCGGCGGGCAGCCCGGAACGAATACGTCCACCGGAATGATTTTGTCGGCGCCACTCACCGACGAATAGGAATATTCCCAACTGAAGAGCCCTCCGCAATTCGAACAGCTCCCCATCGAGAGCACGTATTTCGGAAGCGGCATCTCGCCGTAAAGCCGCCTCAAAAGCGGCGCCATCTTGTAGGTGATCGTGCCCGCGACGATCATCAGATCGGCGTGTCGCGGAGAAACCTGCGGGACCGAGCCGAAGCGCTCGATATCGAACCGCCCCCCGGAGACCTGAAGCATCTCGACTCCGCAGCAGGCGAGATCCATCGTCAGATACGCGATGGAATTCTCGCGCGCCCAGCTGATCAGGCGATCAAGCCGCGAAAAGACGGCGTATTCAGGCAGTGCGTTTTCCAGTATCCCCATCTCGTATCTCTTCCGCGTCATCGCCGGAGAGCCAGCGCAGGTCGTTCTTTTTCCACGCGTGCGCGAGCGCCACCGACAAAACAGCGACGAACAACGCGATCTCCATAAAAAGTTCGGTGCCGCGGCCCTCTTTCGCGCTTTCCTTGAATACGAGCGCCATCGGAAACAGCATCAGCACGCCCGATAAAAGCACCGCGGCGATCGCAATCAAGAGCCGGTGCCCGATATGAACCCGCCCGCCCTCGTCAGGCCTCGCTTTATCGGGGCCGGCGCCCAACGCGGCGCCCTTGCGCCCCGTCCGAAAGAGGCCGCTCACGAAAAAAACCAGCCCGCAAAGCAGGATGACCCAGGCCGCCGACAGAAGATAAGGCAGATATTTCTCCACGGACTTCACCCTTTCGAGATCGTGAACAATAAACTATCGTCCACTGCTGCAAATGTCTAGCAACCTCGGCCTGCAAATCCTGCGAAAATGGGGAGAAAACGGTCACCCTCCCATCCGCGTCAGCGGCCTCAACCCGGCGGCATCCGCGCATCTCCTCTCGCGGATTCTTTCCGCATCGAATCACCGCGTCGTCGTGGTCTGTCCCACTCTCGATGCGGCAATGAAATTTCACCAGGACCTTAAAACTTTTTTTCAGCTCGAGGCGCCCGGAAACCAGCCCCTGCATTTGTCCCGGAACTTGATCGGCGGGCTCGATTTTTTTCCGGGATGGGACCAGTCGCCTTATCTCGCGTTCAATCCCTCGCAGAAGAACCGCATCCGGCGCCTGCGCACGCTCTGGCGCATGATGATGGGCGAGCTCCGCTGCGTCGTCACCGACGTCGAGTCGCTGGCGCAAAGATGCCCTTCGCGCGAATCATTGCTCCTGCGATCGATCGAACTTAAGCCCGGCGGTTTTTTCGAACGCGGAGCGCTCGTCACGCGCCTTGAGGAGGCCGGCTATCGCATGGCGGATCCGGTCGAGGATCCCGGCGCCTACGCCGTGCGCGGAAACCTCGTCGACGTTTTCACGCCCTGGGGCAAGAAACCCGTGCGGCTGGAGTTTTTCGGCGATGAGCTCGAGACGATCCGCGCTTTCGATCCCGTCTCGCAAAGAAGCGAGCCCGACCCGCTTCCCGCGGCGAACGTCATTCCCGTGGCTGACTGGCCCTTCACTCCAGACGCCGTCGCGCGAGCCAAAACCGCCTCCAAGGCCTTTTGCGACGAGTTCGGCATCCCGAAGAAAGTGCGCGATGCGTTTTCAGAAACGCTCGATCTCGGAGGGCGGGATCCGCTGCTCGACTACCTTTCGCCGTTTTTCACCTCCGAAATGGATTCGTGGCTCCTGCAACACGCGGCCGAGGATGCCGCGGAGAATCCAGGAGAAACACCAGCCGCCGCCTGGAAGATCGCGACATTGGACGCGCTCTCGATCGACACGGGTTACGAGCGGCTCGTGGCTGAATTGAAAGCCGATTTCGAGCGCGCGCTCAAGGAGGGGAGGATCGCGGCCCCATGGGACCGGCTCTTCGTCCCTCCCGAAACGCTGCACGCCACGATCAAAAAGAACCTCGCGCTTTCCCTGGATGCGCTCGAGATCGCGACGCCCGACGCGGCTGCGCCGAGAGAGAGCGCGCCCTCGACGGACTTCGACGCGTCGGACGACGCGTCCAGCGCGGTAACCCCTTCGATCGACGAAGCCGGCCGCTCCCGCGTGCGGCTGATCCGAAACGACGACCTTCGCCCGCCGGCGAAAAGCGATTCCCTTGAATCCTTTTATCAAAAAGCCGCTCTTTGGGCCGCCCGGGGCTGGAGCCGCGTCGTCATCGCGTCGACCACAAGCCAAAGCGATCGCATTCGCTACCTTCTCGAGCAGCATGGAATCGCCGCGCGGGTTGTCTCCACCGTCGATTGGAGCGGGCGCTCCGTCCTTCAAATCGCCGATGGGATTTTAAGCGCTGGCTTTCGCATTCCCGCCGAAAATCTGGCGGTCGTGACCGACTCCGAAGTTTTCGGGCCCAAGAAAACCCGCACCCACCACTCCCAAAAAGAGGATCTCCCTTACGTTGGGATGGGAACGTTCGTTTCCTCGCTCGATGAGATTAACGGCGGCGACCTCGTCGTGCACGGCCGGCACGGAATCGGCCGCTACCAGGGCCTGGTGAAACTCGAAATCGACGGCATTCCGCAGGATTTTCTGCTGCTCCAGTATGCCGGCACCGACAGGCTCTACCTTCCCGTTTACCGGCTTGATCAGGTTCAGCGCTACGTCGGGGCCGAACACGGCTCCTCTGCCCCGCTCGACAAGCTTGGCGCCGGAGCGTTCGAGAAAACTAAAGAGAAAGTCAAGGCCGAGCTTCAGGATCTCGCGAACCACCTGCTGCGGCTCTACGCCAAGCGCGCGAGCCGTCAGGGTTTCGCGTATTCGCCGGTCGACGAGCATTATCGCGGGTTCGAGGCGCGCTTTCCGTTCGCCGAAACGCCCGATCAGCTCAAGGCGATCGACGACGCGCTCGCCGACATGGAATCGCCCAAGATCATGGACCGCCTCATCTGCGGCGACGTCGGCTACGGCAAGACCGAAGTCGCGATGCGCGCGGCCTTTAAGGCCGTCATGGACGGAAAGCAGGTTGCCGTGCTCGTGCCGACAACCATCCTTGCGCTCCAGCACGAGCGCTCGTTCCGCGAACGGTTTCGCGATACGCCCGTGCGCATCGGAACGCTCTCGCGCTTCAAGACGGCAAAAGAAATCCGCGAAACGCTCGAAGCGCTCAAGGCCGGGGGCGTCGACATCGCCATCGGCACGCATCGGCTGCTTTCCAGGGACGTCGCGTTCAAAGACGTCGGCCTGATCATCGTCGACGAAGAGCAACGGTTCGGAGTCGAGCACAAGGAGCGCCTGAAGGCGCTCAAGGTCAACACCGACGTCCTCACTCTCACGGCCACGCCCATTCCCAGAACGCTTCAAATGTCGATGATGGGGCTCAGGGACATCAGCGTCATCAACACCGCGCCCGTCGATCGTCTCTCGGTGCGCACGTACGCGGCGCGCTTCGACGAGGAGATTATCCGCAGGGCGATCCGGCAGGAAATCGCGCGCGGAGGCCAGACCTTCTTCCTGCACAACCGCGTCCAGAGCATCGGAGCAATGGCTGACCGCCTGCGCGCCATCGTTCCCGAGGCGCGCCTGATCGTCGCCCACGGCCAGCTCGATGAACGCGAGCTCGAAGCCAAGATGCTCGGATTTTTCAACCGCGAAGCCGACGTTCTGCTCTGCTCGTCAATCATCGAGTCGGGGCTGGACATCCCCTCGGCCAACACCATGATCATCAACCGCGCCGACATGTTCGGGCTTTCGCAGCTCTACCAGCTTCGCGGGCGAGTGGGCCGCTCACGGCAGCGCGCTTACTGTTATCTTCTCCTTCCCGAGGAGGGCGCGATCACCGACGACGCGAAAAAACGCCTGGAAGTCATCCAGCGGTTCGTCGATCTGGGCTCGGGATTCAAAGTCGCCTCGCACGATCTCGAGCTCCGCGGGGGCGGGGACCTGCTTGGGAAAGCCCAGTCCGGCCAGATCGCGGCGATCGGGTACGAGATGTTCACCGAACTTCTCGACGAGGCAATCCGCGGCCTCAAGGGCCAGCCCATCGAAGACCATTTCGACCCCGAGATCAAAATTCCGGTGCCAACACTGCTCCCCGAAACGTACGTCCCGGATATCCACCAGCGCCTGGGTCTCTACAAGCGGCTCTCCGACGCCCAACACGCCGACGCGCTGCATGCCCTGGAGCTTGAGATGCAGGATCGCTTCGGTAAGCCGCCGGAGGAGGCTCAAAATCTGCTCTGGCTCATTCGCATCAAGCAACTCCTACGCGGCCATCACGTCAAAAGCCTGGTTTGCGGCAAGGCGCGCGTTTCGCTCGAAGCAGGCGACGCAACGAAGCTCTCCCCCGCGCGCGTAATGACGCTCGTGCAGAAGCAGCCGCACCAGTACGCGCTGACTCCCGACTCCAAAATCCTCATCAAGTGGAAATTTGATTCACCGCAACGGCTTTTCCACGAAACTCAGAAGTTCTTGAGCATGGTTGTGGAGCGGTAAACCACGTGTTAGACTTTTTTCAATTATTTCGTCATCCTGTTAGCATGAACCATGCGTGCGTCAAAACGCGCGCGAGGAATAGGAGAGCACAATGCGAAAAATCACGAGCCGAACCATCGTCACACTTGGAATCGCCTCGGCGTTATTAGCCGCGGCGGAGGCCGTTGCCGCCACCGAGCTGGCCCGCATCAACGGCACGGTCATCACGCTCGAATCGTTCGAAGGAAAGTACAAGGAGAATCTGAAATTCTTCAACTATAAATCCCCCACGAAGAAAAACATTCTCGACGACCTCATCCGGCGCGAGCTTGGCGTGCAGGAAGCGAAGAAAGCCGGCGTCGACAAAGACCCCGAGGTCATCGAGCGCATTAACACCGTGCTCTACCACTCGCTGCTCGACAAAAAGCTCGCCTCGAAGTTCGAGACGATTCAGATTTCCGACAAGGAGGTCGAGCAATACTACAAAAGCAACCCCGAAGTTCGCACCTCGCACATCTTCGTGCAGGTTCGCTTCGACGCGAACGCCGCGCAGGAAAAGGCCGCGCTCGACAAGATCAAGAAGACCCAGGGCCTCCTTCAAGACGCGCTCAAGCAGGGCAAGACCTTCGCCGAAGTCGCGCACGAATACTCCGAAGGTGTGGCGGCCGCGACGGGCGGAGACATCGACTACCAGACGAAAGACAAGCTCGATCCCGCATATTACGCGGCGGCGACCAAACTCAAGGTCGGCGCGACAAGCGACATCGTGCGCACGCAGTTCGGCTATCACATCATCAAGCTCACGTCGGTCCGCGAGTTCAAAGACATCGACAAGGGCCACTACAAGCGCATCATCTTCGACGAGAGGCGCTCAAAGATCTACGACGCGTTCATGGACGACCTCCGGAAGAAGTCGAAGGTCTCGGTTAATTACAATCTGCTGAAGGAGTAGCGGTAGGCCGCCGCGGCACATGATGAAGAAGTCATTCCGGCGCGCATTTCCACGCGCGCCTCTCTTTGCGCTCGTTCTGGCGCACGCCGCGACATCACACGCCGGCCTCGTCGACAAAATCGCGGCGATCGTGAATGCCGACGTGATCTTGAATTCCGACGTCGACCGATTTGAGCGCACGATCTCGCTCAGGCGGGAGCTCGATCCTCTTTTCGGTTTCAGCGCGGAGATGGAGGGCGGCAAACCCACGCGCGCGCAAATCCTTGAGTTCCTCGTTCAGGAGCGTCTCATTGGAGCGGCCTTTAAGGTGGCGGACTCTGAAGTGGAACAGGAAATTCAGACCGTTCAACGCAGCAACCGTCTTTCGAAAGACGATCTCTCGGAATTTCTGAAATCCAAAGGCTTCAACTACGATCAATACTTCGAGCTCATGCGCGTCGGCCTGCAAAAACGAAATCTTCTGGACCGCGAAATCCGCAGCCGCGTCAACATCAGCGACGACGACGTCAGAAATTACTACTTCAACCAGGTTGCCAAAACCTCATCGACGCCGCTGGAGTATTCGATTTCCCTCATCGCGATTAATTTTAAGACGTACAAGAACAACCGGGCCGCGGAACAAGCCGCGGAAGACGCGCTCAGATCGATTCGACAAGGAGAAGCTTTCGCCGACGTCGCCCGCCGCGTTTCCGACGACGCATCGGCTTCAAGCGGGGGAGATTTGGGATACCTTTCCTCCGACCAGCTCGCGGAGCCGCTCAAGGCCTCCGTCAAAAAACTTCAGATCGGAAGCTTAAGCGACCTCATCCGCGCGCCCGCCGGATTCATGATCGCGAAGCTTGCCGATATCCGTTCGGCGGAAAACCAGAAGCTCGTCGAAATGAAAGAACAGATCCGGGAACAGCTCGCCAAGGAAGAGTACAAAAAACAACTTTTCCTCTGGGCCGAGCGCGCGCGCAACGGCGCTTACGTTCGCGTCAACTAAGGATGCTCAAAACCACGCGCCCCATCGCCATCACGACCGGTGACCACCGCGGCATCGGCCCCGAAGTCATCGCGAAGGGATTGAGCGCGCTTCATGCGCGAATTCCATTCGACTCCGTCGTGATTTTCGGCGCACCGGAGCTTTATCGGCCGTTTCGGGCTCTTCTTCCCAATCGATGGCGGATCTGGACCGAACATGATTTCCGCGCAAGAAGCTGGCCGGGACCGGCAACCCATTGCCTGAACTTTGTCGTGCCAGACCTGTCGCGGAAACCTTCCGCGCTTCGCGCGGCGCATGCCTGCGGAAAATATATCGAGCTCGCCGCGCGCGGCTGCATGGCAGGCCGGTTTTCGGCGATGGTCACCGGTCCGATCGATAAGTCCGAGCTCCGCCGCGGCGGCTTTCGCTTCGACGGACACACCGAGATGCTGCGCAAGCTTTGCGGCGCAAGGTCCGTCACCATGATGATGGCTGGCCCAAAAATGCGGGTCAGTTTGGTCACGACCCATGTGGCGCTTAGGGAGGTGTCTTCAAAAATCTCGCGAGAAAAGATCGTCCGCTGCATCGCCGACACCGCGGGGAGCCTTCGCCGGGATTTTGGAATCAAAAAACCTCGCATCGCCGTCTTGGCTCTTAATCCTCACGCCGGCGACAACGGCCTTTTTGGAAGCGAAGAGAGCAGAGTCATCGAGCCGGCCATTCGCTTTGCCTCCAGGGGGCATCCGAAGGCTCACATCCACGGCCCCTTCCCTGCCGACGGATTTTTCGCGCAGTGGCAGTCGCGCTTCTCGAAGGAATTCGACGCCGTGGTTTGCATGTATCACGATCAGGGGCTCATACCGGTCAAGCTTTTGGATTTCGAAAATACCGTCAACGTCACGCTGGGCCTTCCAATTCTACGCACGTCGGTAGATCACGGCATCGGCCTCGACATTGCGGGCCGAAACCAGGCCAGCCCGGCAAGTTTCCGCGCCGCTTTACGCCTCGCGCGCGAGATGGCCTTCAAAAGATCGCGAATCCGCGCTACATATTGAATTCCACACAAGGAGTTTTTCATGGCCTTTGCAGACAAGATCTTTCGCGAATACGACATCCGCGGTGTTTTCGACGCCGATTACACGGCTGATTTCGCGAACGTGCTGGCGCGCGTTCTGGCCGATCGTCTTCACGCGACCGTGATGAAGCCCTCCGGGCAACGACTGAGGTTCGCCGTCGGCCGCGATGCGCGCCCATCTGGCGAAGATCTCTCGCGCCGATTCCGAAACACGCTGCTCGAACAGGGGGTCGACGTGCTCGACCTGGGAATCGTTCCCACGCCGCTCGTTTATTTTTCGACGATTCACTTCAGCCCCGACGCCGCGATCTCGATCACCGGAAGCCACAACCCGTCCGAATACAATGGCTTCAAGATTTGCATCGGCACGCCAACGCTCCACGGCAAACAGATTCAGGAGCTGAAGGCGGCCTGCAAGGAGCTTGTGGCAAATCCGCCGAAAGCTTCTTTCTTCGTTCCCGGCGCGCTCACGCCCACAGACGCCGTCTCGGCTTATCTTGCCGACGTGCGCGCGCGCATTTCGGTTTCGCGCAAGCTTACGGTCGTCGTCGACGCCGGAAACGGCACGGGGGGCGTCGTCGGCCCGAAGCTTCTCGAGCTCCTGGGCTGTGATGTGATCCCGATTCACTGCGAGCTCGACGGGCGTTTTCCGAATCACCATCCCGATCCGACCGTCCTCGAGAACCTGAAAGACCTGCAAGCCGCCGTGCGCGAGCATGGAGCCGACGTCGGCATCGCATACGACGGCGACGCCGATCGCATCGGCGTGGTCGACGAGACGGGACGCCCGATTTACGGCGACGAGCTCATGGTTCTTTTTTCGCGCGAAATTCTCGCGCGCAAGCCGGGCGCCAAAATCATTTCCGAAGTGAAGTGCAGCACGCGCCTCTACCAAGATATCGCCAAGCGCGGCGGGCGGCCGATCATGTGGAAAACCGGCCATTCCCTTATTAAGGCGAAGATGAAGGAAGAAAAGGCCGAACTTGCCGGCGAAATGAGCGGGCACATGTTCTTCGCCGACCGGTATTACGGCTACGACGACGCGATCTACGCGTCGGCGAGACTTCTCGAGATTCTTGGAAACGCGCGGCAACCGCTCTCGCAGCTGCTCTCAGACCTGCCGGCCTGCGTTTCCACGCCCGAACTCCGCGTTGATTGCCCGGATGAGATCAAGTTTGAGGTCGTTCGGCGCGCGAGCGAACTTCTGGCGGATCGCTTCGCGACGATCCAGCTCGATGGCGTCCGCATCGAAACGGCCGACGGGTGGGGGCTGATCCGCGCGTCCAACACCCAGCCCGTGGTCGTCATGCGCTTTGAGGCCCAGACCCCCGCGCGCCTCAAGGAACTGCAATCGACGGTGGAGTCGGCCTTCGAGGCGGCCAGGCGTGCTGTTGAAGCCGCGCGATAAAAGCTCCAAGCGCGCGGCCCCCGGGCAAAGCAACGACGCGTTCATCGTCGTTCGCGGCGCGAAGGAGCACAACCTCAAGAACATTTCGGTTTCGATCCCGCGCGAAACGCTGACGGTCATCACGGGCCTGAGCGGCTCGGGCAAATCCTCGCTCGCATTCGACACGATTTTCGCCGAGGGCCAGCGCCGGTACGTCGAATCTCTCTCGACCTACGCGCGGCAGTTTCTCGAAGTGCTCGACAAGCCTGAGGTGGAAAGCATCGACGGCCTTTCTCCCACCATCTCGATCCAGCAAAAAACCACTTCTCACAATCCGCGGTCGACGGTCGGCACCGTGACTGAGGTCTACGACTTCATGCGCCTGCTCTTCGCGCGCGTCTCGCAGCCGTTCTGCTACAATTGCGGAAAACCCATCTCAAGCCAGACCGCGCAGCAGATCGTCGATCGCATCATGGATCTCCCGGAGGGATCAAAGCTCAACATCCTCGCGCCGATCGTGCGCGGAAGAAAGGGCGAGTATCAGAAAGAATTGATCGCAATGCGACAGAAGGGATTCGCGCGCGCCCGCATTGACGGCGAAGTTCTCGACCTCTCGCGAAGCTTCGCGCTCGACAAACAAAAAAAACACGACATTGACATTTACGTCGACCGGTTGATTTTAAGGAAGAACGCCCCGCCGCCCGGACCGCAGGCCGGCGCTTCGGGCATCGGGCGCGGATTCGATTCGCTGCGCGCGCGCCTGCACGACTCGGTTGAGACCGCGCTGAAACTCGCCGATGGCCTGCTGAAAATATCCTTTGAGGGCGCCGGGCCTGAGTCTGAGCGGCTTTTTTCGGATCAGTTCGCGTGCATGGACTGCGGCATTTCGTATCCCGCGCCAGAGCCGCGCACGTTTTCGTTCAACTCGCCGATGGGCGCCTGCAAGCAATGCGACGGACTTGGGTATTTTGAGGACGATCTCGCCGCCGCGACCGCTTCTCGGGCGGCGCTTGAAGCGGAGGAAGAAACCGAGGCCTTGACGGTTCTGGCGCCGTGCGGAGCCTGCCGCGGCACGCGCTTAAAGCCCGAGTCGCTTTACTTTAAAATCAACGATCGCAGCATTGCCGAGCTTTCGGCGCTTTCGATCGGAGCGCTCGCGGATTTCTTCCGCGACATCGCGCTCACCGAGCGCCAGCTTTTGATTTCTGATCGCGTGCTTAAAGAAATCCGCGACCGGCTGGCGTTTCTCGTTCACGTCGGCGTCGACTATCTTTCTCTCGAACGTCCCGCCCAGTCGCTCTCGGGCGGCGAAAGCCAGCGCATCAGGCTCGCGACGCAAATCGGATCCTCGCTTACCGGCGTCACGTACGTTTTAGACGAACCGAGCGTCGGGCTGCATCAGCGCGACAACGGCAAGCTTTTGGAAACTCTTGAGCGGCTTCGCGACATAGGAAATACCGTTCTTGTCGTCGAGCACGACAAAGACACCATTGAGCGCGCCGATCACGTGCTCGACCTGGGGCCTGGCGCCGGCACGCATGGCGGGGAACTCGTCGCGCAGGGCGCGCCGGCGGACATAAAAGCCTCTTCGGCTTCGCTTACCGGAAAATATCTTGCCGGAAACCTCAAGATCGAGGTTCCAAAAACCCGTCGCCCGATTTCGAAAAGCAACCTTGTTCACCTTTCCGGGATCACGCACCATAATCTCAAAAACCTTGATGCGGGCATCCCGCTCGGCGCTTTCACCTGTGTTACCGGAGTTTCCGGGTCCGGAAAATCCACGCTCATCGTCGACACCCTTTACCCTCTCTTAATGAACGGGCTCTACAAGACGCGCATGCCTCCGGTGACGTTCAGGTCGATCAGCGGACACGATTCGATCGACAAGGTCGTCGACATCGACCAGTCGCCGATCGGGCGCACCCCGCGCAGCAACCCATCGACTTATACCGGCACCTTCGGCTTCATCCGAGATCTCTTCGCCCAGCTGCCGGAATCGCGCATGCGGGGCTTTAAGCCGGGGCGCTTCTCGTTCAACGTCAAGGGCGGCCGCTGCGAAAAGTGCCAGGGCGCCGGACGCGTGAAAGTCGAGATGCATTTTCTTTCGGATATCTACGTCGCCTGCGGCGAATGCGGCGAAAAGCGCTTCAACGAGGAAACACTCACGATCAAGTACAGGGGAAAATCGATCGCCGATGCGCTCGACATGACGATCGACGACGCAGCCGTTTTTTTTGAGAACGTACCGTCGCTTGCGGCGAAGCTGCGAACAATGGCTGACGTCGGATTGGGCTACATCACGCTCGGACAAAGTGCGACGACCCTCTCCGGCGGCGAAGCTCAACGCATCAAGCTTGCCCGCGAACTCTCACGCCGGGCGACCGGCAACACGCTCTACATCCTCGACGAGCCTTCGACGGGATTGCACTTCGACGACGTCCGCAAACTCATTCACGTGCTTCATCGCCTGACCGATCAGGGAAACACCGTTCTCGTGATCGAACACAATATGGAAATCATCAAAACCGCCGATTACATCCTCGACATGGGCCCCGAGGGCGGCGAACGCGGCGGAAAAATCATCGCTGAAGGCACGCCCGAAGAAGTCGCCCGCAATCGCGAATCCCATACCGGGCGCTATCTCAAACCGTATCTTTAGCGGCGGTCATTTTTTTCCACCGCTTCAGACATTGTGTCGCTGTCGGTCCCGCCGATCCCTTGATCGCGATGCTTTTTGGCATGCCCCTTGAATGTCTGCTTTTTTGTCGGGGGCGGCGGCCTGTTTTATACACCACGATTTATATTGTATTATAATACTGGTATTATTATACTATACGGTGATGGCACGGATTCCGACGGCACCGGGCACGAAGCAAAGAGGCCGGCGATTCTCCCTCAAGCTGCAACGCGCGCGCAAGAAGGAGAGGATGAGTCGCGAACAACTTGCGCGGCTGGCAGGTGTTTCGACGGAAACCGTTCGTTCTATTGAAAAGGGTAAAATCATAGTGCCGGGGCTCTTTGTAGCGGCAGATATCGTCTATGCATTGAATGGACGTCTCGATAAGTGGCTGAGAAATAGTGCCAGTACCGGCAGAACACGATCGCTGCGGTAGCGCGCAGAAAGAGAACAGAGACAGTGGAAAAACAGCTGCGCTTTTCTAAAATATTCGCGCCGTCACAATCTGAAAGGATTGTGAACGTTGCATCGGTGCCTAAAAGGAGTCCCTTTAGATATCCCGGAGGGAAAACATGGTTTGTACCAACGTTTCGTAAATGGATGAAGGCAAGGAAAAGGACCTCTACGCTCCTTGAGCCATTTGCCGGCGGCGGCATTATTTCCTTAACCGCTGCATTTGAAAACCTGGCGGAGCGCGCGGTTCTTGTCGAATTGGACGACAATGTAGCCGCGGTCTGGACCACGATCATCCAAGGCGACTACTTGAAGCTGGCAAAAAAGATTTTGGAGTTTGAGCTAAGCGTAAGAACCGCAGAGCGTGCGCTGTCACGCCGCCCGCGAAGCACGCTTGATCATGCGTTTCAGACAATTTTGAGAAATCGCGTTAGCCACGGTGGAATCATGGCTCCAGGCTCCGGTCTAACAAAAACCGGAGAGGGCGGCAAAGGCATTTCATCGCGTTGGTATCCTGAAACGCTCGCCAATCGAATAGTCGCCATCGGGGCGATTAGGAGCAAGCTAGAATTCGTGCACGGATCTGCATTCGATGTTATTCCCGAATACCTCGACGATCCGTGCGCCGCGCTGTTTATTGATCCACCATACACTGCCGCCGGGAAGCGCGCGGGCAGGCGGCTCTACAGTAACCATCAACTCGATCATGACCGTCTTTTTGATCTCGTTGAAACCGCGGCGGCGGATTTTCTCTTCACGTACGATGATTCAATCGAAGTGCGCGCAAAGGCCGCTTCCCATCAAATGGAGATCGGTTTCGTTCCAATGAAAAACACACACCACGCGAAAATGCAGGAACTCATAATAGGCCGGGGTCTCGCGTGGCTTGGACAATTTGGCTCTGAATGTGGTTCAAAAAATGTCAATGTCAGCGACCATGCGATGTCGAAGCCAGAAGCTTTTCGGTAATTTTTCGTTCGAATTCCGGGAGCGTCACAGGCGTTCCGCCCGTTAATCCTTCGACCGCGCGCTCAAGAGTTTGTTTTTCAGGTTCGCTCACGACAAGAGTAACCGGATTTGTTGATTCATTGTAGTCGATTACAAACCACGCAATATCGCAGTTCGAAATATTTGAGACTGTTTCCATTCGTCCCAGGCTACGATAGAAAGCCCTATCTACGACGACGGCCATTTTCTTCCCCCAACGCCTAAGGGTTGGAACCTTGATCTGTAACTGAGGCATCAAGCGCTTTGGCCCACTGCTTCGGTAGTCAGGCCGTCGCGCCTTTTCAGGAAATGGGATCTTATCCCCAGAAAATTGAAGGATGTGGCGAAAAAGGCCCGTCATTGCTTTGCCCGAGAAATAGACTGCCTGTATTTCAAGCGCACACCAATGCATCGGCTCTGCATCTGGGTGAAGAAGAACGCAGTCAATGTTTCCCACGTCTTCTTTCGCTTCTTCGGCACGCTCTTCATTTTCTTCTGTCTTCTCGCCTACAATTGGAACCCGTTTTCTCTGGAGAAAACGAACTTCGTAAACCGTTTTGGGATTTTCCGTTCCGAGCAAGACTTGACCGACTTTGCGATTGGCGACGTCGTCCTGTTTAAATCTATGCGGACATACTGCTACGAGCCCACCGAGTTCTCCCAAAATCGGCTCCGCGGCGCCATCTGTAGTTTCACGATATGGTCGAAGGGAACAGACGCCGCCTTTCTTCGTGCACTTCCGCCCCGTTGGCATCTTAAATGGACATAGAGCGCGTGTGTCTTTCGTAATATTATGTTTTAACGCTTGGTTTGCGAAATTTTTACGTGTCTCTACATTCATCCGCACAAATGACTGCCCAAACCATTCACCAATCCCAAATCGAGGTGCTTTTTTTCGGTGTAGAGCCATTCCTATCCTTCGCGTTTGATAATTTCAGCTTAGACCGTACCAATTTCGCAAGTCTTGGGACCACATTCCGAATACATGCAAAGACGCTCTTTATGGGGGCGCCCATCACGTGAGGCGGGCCTGTTTCGCTCAGGCTTATACCACCTAGAATTTCCAAATAAAAAAGGTCCCGGAACCTTTCGGTCCCGAGGCCTTCCTGTTCTTTCTTTCAGCGGCGAAGTAGCCGCTACGCCGTCTTGATTTTGACGAACGTCACGAGGAACGCGTAAATCACGAGGGATTCGATGAGCGCCAGGCCGATGATCATCGGAACGAAGATCTTTCCCGAAGCCGACGGGTTGCGCGCGATGCCGTCAAGTGCCGCCGCTGCCGCGCGGCCCTGGCCGAGCGCGCCGCCGAACGCCGCGATGCCGATGCCGAGTCCGGCCGCGAGCGACGCGTAGGGATCCGAAGCTCCGCCCTCCGCGGCGAACGCGACCCCCGCGACGAGGAAAGTGATCGCCATCACCATCAAAACTTTCATGTTGCTTCTCATTGTTCCATCTCCTTTCAATTAGACGAAAACTCAGTGGTCATGCGCCGTCGAGAGATTGATGTAAACCATCGTGAGCAGGCAGAATACGAACGCCTGAACAACGGCCACAAATACTCCTAACGCGTAGAAAATCACCGGCACCACGTACGGCACCAGCGAAAGAAAAACTCCAAGTACGGCGTGGTCGCCCATCATGTTGCCGCGAAGACGCAGCGCCAGGCTGATGGGCCGAAAAACGTGCGAGACGAGCTCAATGACGAGCATCAGCGGAGCCAGGTACCACACCGGCCCGAGAAAGTGTTTCAGGTAACCGATGCCGTTAGCCTTGATCCCGTGGAAATTGTAGTAAATGAAAACAAACAGGCCTGCCGCGAGCGTCACGTTGATATTGTCGGTCGGAGGAAGAAATCCCGGAATCAAGCCGATGAGGTTGCACGTGAAGATAAACATGAACAGCGTCCCGATGACCGGAAAATACGCTTCAGCGGCGTGCTCCCCCATGACCGACTCGCAAAGCGCGTAAAGTTTTTCAGCGACGATCTCAAAAAAATTGCGGAACGAAAGGCGGCCTTCCGGAATCGTCGTGTCGCCGGCGGCCTTCGCGAGCGCCGTTGCGGCCACGCCGCAAACAACGAGAAAAACCGCGACGAGCACTGCCGTCACCAGGTGGTTTGGCGCATGTTCAAGTCCTGGAATCTTGCTCAGCCAGGTAAATGGCTCATGTTCGTGCATAAATCGCTTCTTTTATTCCAAGTCCGAGTCCCGCGAACAATACCGCAAGTACCCCCAATGAAAAGGGAATTCCCTGAACATGGGTTGTCAGAACCAAAAAGGCAAGCACTAATCCCAAAAACAGGAACTTCGCAACCGCGAGCACGTAGATCATCCGGCTGACCCTGCCGCCCGTGGTAAGGAGCGGTCCAAGCACCAGTCCGATGCGCTTGAGCAACTCGAAATTCACAAAGCTCACGGTCCAGCCCGCGAGAAAAGAGGCCCAGGCCCAGGATGCCGCGAACTGGAGCATGAGAGCCGCGCCCACCGCGCCATACGCGACCATCGCCTTGCTGATGAACTTGAGCATTTCCGACGTGCGCATTCCCATTCCGCCTTATTTCGACTCACCAGAGCCATCGCCTCCGCTTTCGCGGATATAAATTTTATAGAGCAGGTAGAACCCCAGGCTCAATCCGAACAACGCCCCCGCGACCGTAAGCCAGGGCTTCGTTTTCTCGATCCATTTGTCGAGAAAATATCCGATCGCAAAACCGCCCAAGCTGCAGCCTACCGCTTCGGTCACGGCGGCAAACCCGACGGCAATGCCCCGAAATACATTTCGGTTATCGTCCATTTTGTAGCCATCCACTGGTTAGCATTCGGAAATTACGCGGTCAATACGGCTATCGCCGGTGTGGTTTTTTTTCAGCATGGCGTTGTTTTTCCGACAGCCGCCGAATCTTGGCCTCCACGATCTGGCGAGAGGGGTGCCGGTCGAGGATGCTTCGGTAAGCCGCCAGAGCATCGCCGGGTTTTTCAAGCTCTTCGAAGCAGTTGGCCATTCCGAATCCCGCAAACACCGCTTGGCGCGACTTGGGGTGTCGATCCAAAACCTCCTTGAACACTTTCACCGCCTCGTCACAGTCGCCCCTGGTGAAAAGAGTATTCCCGATATGATAGAGCGCCTCGGCAACGAGCTCGCCCTTCGGATGCTGCTTCACGAGCTCGCGGCAAGCGTCGATTGACTTCTGAAAATCGAGCGCTCCGTAGTATGCCTTCGCGAGCCGCAGCAGAAAAAAATCGCGTTCCAGCGAGTCGGGATATTTCTCGAGAAGCTTCCGGTACTGCTCGACGGCCGGTCGATAATCCTCGAGCCTGAGCAGCAGGATTTCGCCCATGTTTTTCTCGGCCTGAAAGACGAGCTTCGTGTTTCGAGAGAGCAAGACGAACTGGCGAAAGCTTTTCACCGCGTCGGCATATGCCTTGAGATAGAGCATCTCGATCATTCCGACGCGAAAGAGCGCCTGCTGCGCGAGAACGCCATGCGGATCGCTTTCGATGATCTTCTGGAATTCCTGCACGGCAGCCGCGTATTTGCGGTCTCCGAAGAGGCGTTCGGCAAGGATGTAGTGATTCTTTCCGCTTTGGACATTACACGCAGCGACGAACGTCGCTGCGAAAACAAAGCATATGACTCGCCATAATCGCATGCGAGTCTTAATGGACCGTAGGGCCGCTGGAGTCGCCCAGCGCGTTCATTCCCCCGGATTCTGCCGGAGCGCCGTTCCCGTTTCCCGAATCCGTCGGCGCACAGCCCTCGTCCTCGTCTCCATTCTCCGCCAGCAACTCGATACCGACCACGCTTTCGGCTTCATTGAGGTTGATGAGCTTCACGCCTTGCGCTACGCGGCCCGTTTCGCGGATCTCGGCGATCTTGGTCCTGAGCGTCTGGCCCTTGTTCGTGATGATCATGAGATCATCCTTGTCCGTCACGGCCTTTGTGCCCATCACCACGCCCGTCTTGTCGATCGTGCGCATCGTGATGATGCCCTTGCCGCCGCGCGACTGGATCCGATATTCCTCTGGCTCCGTGCGCTTGCCGTAACCGAGCGTGGTCACCGTGAGGATCGTGATCCCCTTGGCAACCTCGGGGTCGAGAACCTCCACGCCCACGACTTCGTCGCCGCTCTCGAGGTCCATTCCTCGCGTTCCGCGGGCCGTACGTCCCATCGCGCGCGCATCGGCTTCGTCGAAGCGAATGCTCATCCCGCTCTTTGAGCAGATAAAAACGTGGTGTTTGCCGCTGGTGAGCTTCGCCGCGGCGAGCTCATCGCCCGGATCAAACGACATCGCGGTGATGCCCATGTTCCGAACATTGGAGTACTCCGCGAGGTTCGTCTTCTTGATCACGCCCTTGCGCGTGACCATCACGACGAATTGGTCTTCTCGGAACTCGCGCACCGGCAAAATAGCCTTGATGTTCTCGCCGGTCGCGAGGCTAAGGAGGTTAACGATCGCCTTGCCCTTGAACGCGCGCGAGCCTTCCGGAATCCTGTAAACCTTGAGCCAGTGAACGCGGCCCTTGTCGGTGAAGCAGAGCAGATAGCTCAGCATCGTCGTGCGGAACATGGTCGTGACGAAATCCTCTTCGCCTGTCGTAATGCCTTTCACGCCCTTGCCGCCGCGGCGCTGGCTGCGATAGATGGATGGACTCGAACGCTTCACGTAACCCGTGTTCGTGATCGCGACGATCATTTCTTCGTCGGCGATAAGGTCTTCATCGGCGATGTCTTCGGCGGCTTCCTCGAGAATCTCGGTGCGGCGCTTGTCTCCGTAGGTCTTTTTGATCTCTTCGGTCTCGTCCACGATGATGTCGAGCACGAGCTTGTCCGAGCCCAGGATCGTCTTCAGGCGTTCGATGAGCGCCAGAGTGTCTTTGTATTCCTGAACGATCTTGTCGCGCTCCAGGCCCGTCAAGCGCTGCAGGCGCATGTCGAGGATGGCCTGGGCCTGTAATTCCGAGAAAGAATATCTCGCCATGAGGCCTTCGCGCGCCTCATCCGGGCCTTTCGCGGCTTTGATCAGCGCGATGACCGCATCGATGTTCTCGACGGCCTTCTTCAGGCCTTCCAAAATATGCGCGCGGGCCTCGGCTTTCTTGAGATCGTAAATCGTCCGGCGCACGACGATCTCGCGACGGTGCTCGATGAACGCATGGAGCATTTCCTTCAGGTTGAAAATCTTCGGCTGCTTGTGGTTGAGCGCGAGCATCGTGATGCCGAATCTCTCTTGCATCTGCGTGAGCTTGAAGAGGCGGTTGAGGACGACTTGGGAGTTCTCGCCCTTGCGCAGCTCGATCACGATGCGCATGCCCGTGCGGTCGGATTCGTCACGAAGGTCGGATACCCCCTCGATTCTCTTGTCGCGAACAAGCTCCGCGATCTTCTCGATGAGCCTGGCCTTGTTCACGTAGTAGGGAAGCTCGGTGACGATGATCGCTTCCTTGCCGCCTTTTTTGCTGGTTTCGATCTTGGTCTTGGCGCGGGTCTGAATCACGCCCTTCCCGGTGCGGTACGCCGCCTTGATGCCGCCTGTCCCGCAGATGTAGCCCCCGGTAGGAAAGTCAGGACCCTTTACGTATTCGGAAAGCTCATCAATCGAAAGCTTCGGGTTGCGCGCCAGAGCCGCTACGGCGTCGCAGACTTCGCCGAGATTGTGCGGAGGGATATTGGTCGCCATTCCGACCGCGATTCCGCTCGTCCCGTTGATGAGAAGATTCGGGATCTTCGCGGGCATCACGAGCGGCTCTTGCAACGAGTCGTCGTAGTTCGGCCCGGAATCCACCGTTTCCTTGTCGATGTCGGCGAGCACTTCGTCCGTGATTCGAGCCATCCGGATTTCGGTGTAGCGCATGGCCGCGGCGCTATCTCCGTCGATGGAACCGAAGTTGCCTTGTCCGTCGATGAGCGGATAGCGCAGCGAAAAATCCTGCGCCATTCTCACGATCGTGTCGTAAACGGCCGTGTCGCCGTGCGGGTGATACTTGCCGATCACGTCGCCGACCACGCGCGCGGACTTCTTATACGCCTTGTTGTAGCTGTTGCCGAGATCGTACATCGCGTACAGCACGCGGCGATGCACGGGCTTTAAGCCGTCGCGCACGTCGGGCAGCGCGCGCCCGACGATCACGCTCATCGCGTAGTCGAGATACGCCCCGCGCATCTCGTCTTCGATGTTCACCATCACGGTGTTTTTTTCGATGTTTCCCTGTTCCATTCGTATTCCTTGTCTTCCTTAATCCTTCGCCTCACCACCGCACGAGCGCCGACGCCCAGGTAAAGCCGCTTCCGAACGCGGCAAGCCCGACAAGCGAGCCCGGCCTGAGACGTCCCTGCCGTACCGCTTCGGAAAGGCCGATCGGAATCGTCGCGGCGGTCGTGTTGCCGAACCCGGCGATCGTGTTGACAACTTTTTCTTCCGGAAGGCCGAGCGCCTTGCCGACAGCTTCGTTGATGCGAATATTGGCTTGGTGGGGAACGAAAAGATCGAGGTCCGAAACTTTCATTCCGTTGTATTCAAGCGCTTCGAGCATGACCTCCGGCATTTTGCGCACGGCGTGCAGAAATACGAGCTTGCCGTTCATGCTGGGATAAATTTTTCCGTCTTCGATCATTTGGCGCGTGATCCGGCTGGGATGAAGCGCGCAGCCCGGCGCTTCCGTCCACAATTCCTTCGCGTACGATCCGTCGGCGTGCAGATGCACCGAGTATATTCCGCGATCCTCGTCTTCTTCGGCGGGCGCCACGATGACTGCGCCGGCGCCGTCTCCAAAAAGAACCGCGACGTCTCGACCCCGCGTGGAGAGATCGATTCCGCGCGAGTGGATCTCGGAGCCCACGACGAGAATCCGCTTGTAGCGGCCCGTCTGGATCAGCCCATCCGCCACGGAAAGCGCGTAAATAAAACCGGAACATTGGTTACGGATGTCCATGGCAGGAATGCCCGGAACGCCGAGCTTCGCCTGCAGAAAGCATCCCGAGCCAGGAAATTCGTGGTCCGGACTGAGTGTCGCGAAGAGAATGCAGTCGACCTCCTCCCTGCCGACGCCAGCCGCCTCAAGCGCGCGCTTAGACGCTTCCGCCGCAAGATCCGAGTTCGTCACGCCTTCGTCGGCGAAGTGGCGCTCTCTGATACCCGAGCGCTGCTGAATCCATTCGTCGGTCGTTTCGATTCCATACTTCGTGGCGAGATCGCCGTTCGTCACCACGCGCGGAGGCATGTAGTGCCCTGCGCCGAGAATCTTGCTTTTGGGTCTTGGTTTGTGGCTCATATATCCAAATTCCGCACGCGTAGCGCGTTTTCTTCGATGAACTGGCGCCGCGGCTCGACCTGATCACCCATGAGAACCGAAAAAATTCCGTCGGCTTCGACCGCGTCCTCGATGGAAACGTTCAAAAAGGTTCGCCGCGCCGGATCCATCGTGGTCTCCCAAAGCTGCTCGGGGTTCATCTCGCCGAGGCCCTTGTAGCGCTGAATGTACATGCCCTTCTTCGAAATCTCGAGAATGTGCATGCCAAGCGACTCGACGTCGGCCAGAACCGCCTTCTCGCCGCCGGAACCCTCGACCGTGTACGGACCCGCGCCGAGCACGTTCATGCTGAGCCAGAGCTTCTGCAGCTCTTCGTATTCGGTGGAAGAGAAAAATTCATGCGTAAGCCCGATGAAATATTTCGCGCTGTTCTTCTCGATCTGCGCCCGGGCCGAAAAGCAGTTGTGGGCCTCATCCTTCGAGAGCTCGAACGAGAACGCCGAAATATCCGCGTTCGCCTCGCGCGCGGCATTGCCCACCCGCTCGAGCGCCCGCCTGAACCCGTCCTCGCTCGCAAGCGTCTCGGCGGACAGACCCTGAAAAATCGCCTGCCGCAGTACCGTCGGCTCGAAGCGCTTCGAAAGCTTCTCGATGGTCTTGCGGAATTTGAGCGCGTTCTTGATTCCCGAAACGGCTTGCGCGGCCGGAATCGCGCTGGCCTCGCCATTGATCGACACGCCATCAAGCCCCGTCTTCATGAGGTATTCATTGAGCTCGCTCTCGTTCTTGAGATAGCGCTCCTTGCTGCCCTTTTTCACTTTGTATAGCGGCGGCTGCGCGATGTAGAGATACCCGCGCTCGACCACCTCCTTCATCTGCCGATAGAAGAACGTGAGAAGAAGCGTTCGGATGTGGCTTCCGTCGACGTCGGCATCGGTCATGATCACGATCTTGTGGTAGCGGATCTTCGAGATGTCAAAGTCGTCTTTGCCGATTCCCGCGCCCAGCGCGGTGATAAGAATTTTGATTTCCTCAAAGCCGAGCATCTTGTCGAAGCGCGCTTTTTCGACGTTCAGGATCTTGCCTTTAAGCGGAAGGATCGCCTGATTGCGGCGATCGCGGCCTTGCTTTGCCGAGCCGCCGGCGCTGTCTCCCTCGACAAGATAGATCTCGCAGAGCGCCGGATCCTTTTCCTGGCAGTCGGCCATTTTTCCTGGCAGGCCTCCAAAATCAAGCGCGGTCTTTCTGCGCGTGAGATCCCGGGCCTTCCGCGCCGCGATTCGCGCGGCGGCGGAATCGACCGACTTCATCACGATTCGTTTCGCGATCGCGGGATTGAGCTCAAGATAGCTTGAGAGCTTTTCGTTGATAATCGAGCTGACAAATCCTTCCACTTCGCTGTTCCCAAGCTTGGTCTTGGTCTGCCCCTCGAACTGGGGCTCGGGAATTTTAACGCTGATCACCGCGGACAGCCCCTCGCGGATGTCTTCTCCGGTGAGGCTTTCTTTCAAGTTTTTCAGAAGCCCGCTGGTTTCAGCGTACTTGTTGATCACGCGAGTGAGCGCGGTCTTCATTCCGGAAACGTGCGTTCCGCCTTCGATCGTATTGATGTTGTTGCAATAGGACGACGTGTTTTCGCTGTAGCCGTCATTCCATTGCATCGCGAGCTCGACGGAGAGCAGGTTTTTTTCCTGCAGGAAATAAATCACCTTGTCGTGGATTTTCTCCTTGCCCTTGTTCATGTGCTCCACGAACGAGACGATTCCGCCTTCGTAATGGAAGATTTGCTGCTTCTCGTTTCGCTCGTCGTTGAAGGTGATCTTAAGGCCGGGATTGAGGAATGCGAGCTCGCGGAAGCGCGTTGCCAGTGTGTCGAAATTAAATTCCAGCACTTCAAAGACGTCGGTATCGGGCTTGAACGTCACGCTCGTCCCGCGGCCGTTGGTAACGCCGGTTTCTTTCAGCGGCGCGGATGGCTCTCCCCGCCGATATATCTGCTGATAAACCTTGCCCGCGCGGTGAACCTCGAGCTTGAGCGACTCGCTCAGCGCATTGACGACCGAGACGCCGACACCGTGAAGGCCGCCTGAAACCTTGTAGGCGCCGCCGTCTTCATTGAATTTTCCGCCGGCGTGCAGCTTCGTCATGACGACTTCGGCCGCCGAAACGCCGGAGTCGTGCATGTCGATCGGGATTCCGCGTCCGTCGTCCGAAACCGTCACGGAATTGTCGTGGTGAACCGTAACCGTGATGTTCTTGCAGTAGGCGGCCAGGTGCTCGTCGACGCTGTTGTCGACGACTTCGTACACGAGGTGATGCAGTCCGCGCGCGCCGGTATCGCCGATATACATTCCTGGACGCTTGCGAACGGCCTCAAGCCCTTCGAGGACTTTGATTTTATCCGCGTTATAGTTGCTGGTGTCTGTCCTTGGAGAATCCATTGTCATGAGAGCTGATCCTTCCCTCTTTCACCGCAAAAACTTTTCCAAGCCGGGTTTCTTCGGTCGTCGTCAGAAAAACCTGCGAGCCGCTGTCGATTAGATAATCCAATAAAAATTTTCTTCTGTTCGCGTCCAATTCGGATGAAAAATCATCGATCAGAAGAAGCGGGCTGTATCCTTTCGTCTCTTTCTGTTTCTCGACCTCGGCAAGCCTCATGGCCAGCACGAGAGACCTCACTTCACCTTGCGATCCGAACGCTTTGACCGGGCTGCCGCTCATCCGCAGTTCGAGATCATCGCGGTGCGGACCCATCGACGTCGTTCCGAGAATCATGTCTCGCTGAAGGGTCTTCCGGAGGCCCGCTTTGAGCATTTCCCGTACCTGTTCCGTAATCCAAAACGTACCTTGCGCAGGGCTGTTTTGTCCACTTTGTTCTTTACCAAAATCAGCCCCTAAATACTTGATAATTATATGGGTTTTCTTTTTTGAGAGGGTCTCATAGTGCGCGCGGATCGAAGGCGTGATTTGGTTGGCCGCATCCACGCGGTTGGCGATGATTTTCGCGCCCAAATCGCAAAGCTGATCCGTCCATAGTTCGAAGTCATCGTTAAGCCGGCCGCGGTTTTCGATGGCCTCCTTGAGCAGGCGGTTTCTGTGGCGAAGCACCTTCTGGTACTCCGAGGTAAGGTCGACATGTTCCGAAAAATAAATCTGCGCGATCCGGTCGACCCAGTTTCTGCGGTTTTCGGGCGCGCCACGAATGATTTCGAGATCGACCGGGCTGAAGCTCACCGCCGAAAGCTTTCCGACGTAATTGCTTAAAAGCTTGCAGTTTTTTCCGTTGAACGAGGCCTGCTTCCGATGCGGCCAGACTTTAACACTTAGTTCGTACCGCAGATCTTCGTGAAAAACCGTTCCGCTGACCCTTCCTTCTTCGCTTTCGAGCCGCAAAATTTCTTGATTCTTGGCTGCGCGAAAACTGCGAAAGAAGGCCAGGAGCCCGATGGCTTCGAGCAGGCTGGTTTTTCCCTGCCCGTTGAGTCCGACGATGGCGTTGAACTTGGGGTCGACTTCGATATCCGCCTGATCATAACACCTCAGGCTTCGGATCTTGATCCGCTCTAAAACCATCAGATGCGCATCGGCATTACGATGTACGTATAGTCATCGCGGCCGAACGGCTTAAGCAGTCCCGGGCTCAATTTGTCATTGAGGTCGATCGTGACCTTGTCGACATCGAGGATCGTCAAGCAGTCGATGAGATACTTCGCGTTGAAGCCGATCTCGATCGGGTCGTTTCCGTACTCGACGTCGAGCTCTTCCTTGGCATCACCAAGATCCGAGTTGCTCGATGAGATCGTAAGCACCCTTTCTTTGAGCGAAAATTTAACGTTGCGGCTCTTTTCGTTGGCAAGCAGGGCGACTCTCTTGAGACTTCCCAAAAATTCTTCGCGATTCAGGGTCATCCGTTTCGTATTGTTCTTCGGAATGACCTGTTCGTAATCAGGGTACTCGCCTTCGATGAGGCGGATGAACAAAAGCGCTTTTTCGAGTTTTACAAGAAGGTTTCCCTTATCGACGGTCATCTTGAACGAATCGTCTTTGGTGTCAAGCAAGCGGCGAAGCTCCGCCATTCCTTTTTTGGGAATGATGATTCCCCGCTTGAACTGATCGGCGCCGTTCAACACCAGTTCTTTATCGATGTACGCCAGACGATGGCCGTCGGTCGCCACCATACGGAGAAGATTGTTCTCCAATGACTCCAGGAACGCGCCGTTGAGGTGATAGCGAGTCTCATCGGTGGAAACCGCGAACACCGTGCGATCGATCATTTCACGCGCCGTCGCCATGTTGACCTGCTGGTAATTACCGCTGTCAAAAGCGGGAAGCGGCGGAAACTCGTCGGCAGCAAGACCAACGATGTTAAACTTGGATTTTTGGCAGGAGATTTCGATCCAGCTGTTTTCTTTCTTGTGGATGGAAACTGGTTTGTTCGGAAGCTCTTTGACGATCTCGAAAAAATTCTTGGCGGAGACGGCGACCTTCCCGTCATCGCTGGCTTGCACCGGAATCGAGAGCTTGATTCCGACTTCAAGATCGGTGGCCGTGAGAAAAAGATTCTGATCCGCGACTTCGAGCAAAACGTTGGAAAGAATGTGTAAGGTGTTTTTCTTTTCAACGACGCTTTGCACTTTTTGTAAAGCTTCAAGAAGCGCGTCTCGCGAAACCGTGAAATTCATAAACATCACCCTCCTAAGTTCCAATATATATATAAATACAGAAGCAGTAGTAGTGCTGTGGATCCTGTTAACAAAACAACCAACGCACGAATCTTAAAGAGAAATCCGCCGCAGCAACCTTGAAGACAAATTACGACAGACAAACGCTCAATCTGTGGATATCCCCTGATCTTCGATTTATTAACCATTGAACCCACAGGTTTTCAACACGAATACGCACACAAGCGCGGGCCCTTCGGAAAGCCGATGAATTTATACGAACGTGAGGCGGTAAACATGAATTGCGTTGGAAGTTTTCCACAGCCATGGACACCGGCAGCCGCGCCGCGCACGGCTGCGTTTAAAGCAACCTGTGGATATGTGGGCTATTTTGCTATCCCCTTGAAAACTCGAAGAATTTTTTAATACGGAGCGAGGATTAGATCTGTGCATAAGTCATGTATAAGAAAGATACCAAGGAGATCATCCACAAGACCTATAAGCTGCTTTGGATCTGCTCGACGTGCTGCTTGATTTCGGTCTCGGCTGCGAGGTTTTCGGTGATCATTCGTACGCCGTGCAGGATCGTCGAGTGATCTTTTCCCCCGAGAAGCGCGCCGATGTCGGGATAGGATTTCCTGCAGTACTTGCGCAGGAGAAACATCGCGATTTGCCTGGGCACCGAGATTTTGCGGCTTCGATCCTTGCCTTTGATCTCCGAGATCTTGACTGAGAAGTGCTTGGAAACCGCGTCGAGAATCGCATCTGCCCCGATCGTATCGGCGGGCTGCTTGATGAGATTTTTCAGCTCCTGGCGCGCGAGATCGAGGCTGATCTCTTCTCCGAGCAGAGAGGCCTTGGCCCCCATCCGCAACAACGCCCCTTCGAGTTCACGGATATTGCTTTTTACGTTCGAGGCGAGAAAGAGCGCGACGTCGTTGGGAAGAAAGATGTCGTCCTGTTCGGCTTTCGCGCGCAGAATCGCGATGCGGGTTTCGATATCCGGAATCTGAACGTCCACGACGAGGCCCCACTCAAAGCGGCTGCGGATGCGCTCTTCAAGGCCCGGAATGTCTTTTGGAAATTTGTCGCTTGCGACCACGATCTGCTTGTCCGACGAGTGGAGCGCGTCGAAAGTGTGGAAGAACTCCTCCTGGCTGGTCGTTTTGTTGGCGATGAACTGAATGTCGTCCATGAGCAGCACGTCGTAGCCTTCGCGGTATTTCTGGCGGAACTGCGATTGCTTTCCGTGCTGGATCGCTTCGATCAGGTCGTTCACGAATTTTTCGGCGGAAAGATAGCAGATCCTCGCGCGGGGGTTGAGCTTGAGGATGTGATTTCCGATCGCATGCAAAAGGTGGGTCTTGCCCAGGCCCGCATTGCTGTAAACGAAGAGCGGGTTGTACTGCCGAGCGGGGTTTTCGGCGACGGCACGCGCCGCCGCGTGAGCGAACTGGTTGCTCGCCCCCACGACGTATGTATCGAACGTGTGCTTCGGGTTGAGCGGCTGCGCAAGGGTTCGCACGGCCGGAGCAGCCGGGTCGCGCACGGAAAGGGCCGAGTAGCCCTCGGTCGCCGGCAGCGCGCGCGCGGAGACGATCGAGGGCGCTTCCGGGCGATCGCCCGTCTCGAGAAGGCTTTTATCTTCTTCGTCGAGGGCAGCCCCGAACGATTCTTCGGCGGGGAGCGCGAGCGGTTCGGCCGCCGGAGGGGCCGGCTCCGCGTGCTTCTGGGCCGGCCCGGCTACGGCGAGCATCGCGCTGGAATCGGAAGCCGCGCGTTCGAAATTGGAACGCTCGACTTTCAGCTCGCGATGAAGCCCGTATTCCTCATGAAGGACGTCGTGAAAGATGCCTCTGAAAAGCTGCGGAACCAAGTCTTTGGCGAGATCGTAGGATGCCGAGAGCACAAGGTCGGTTTCGTTGAGCTCCACGAACTCCAAGGGCTCGATCCAGGCGCGGAACTTTTCCGCTGGGATTTTTTTTGAAATTTCACCGATGAGACCATGCCAGCTGAAGGTTTTTGTCATACGCCCCGGTTTCAAAGTTGCTTGCGTGAGTGCGAGGCATTCCAATAACAGAACCTCAAGAGAGCCGCAACGGGAGAGGCGACTTTTCTTGACACAAGCGCGGGCTTCACGTAGAAAATATCCTCCTTATGAAACGTACGTACCAGCCCAGCAGAAAAAAACGCCGCAGGCACGGCTTTCGGGCGCGCATGTCCACGAGCAGCGGCGCGAAAGTTCTTAACCGTCGCCGCCGCAGGGGCCGCAAGCGCCTCGTGCCGACGGTCGCCGGAAAATAAAGCCGTCAATGAGAAGGCAGGGGCTTTCAAAAAACTGTCGTATGACAGAGCGGGTTCAGTTTGTCCGCCTTTTCGACCGTCCTGAAGTATTCAGGGCCACCACGTTTCAAGCTTTTTGGAAGGCGAACGATCGGGATTCCGCGCGCCTGGGGATTACTCTCAAGGGCCGTCTCGGCTCGGTATGGAGAGCGCGGCTTAAGCGACAGGTTCGCGAGTGGTTTCGCCTGCAACGGGAATCTTTTGGAGCGGCGGATCTCAATATCGTGATAAAGGTTCCTCCAGAAATGAACTGGGACTTTGTCAGCCGTCTCGCCGGACAGATGCGGGAATGGAAAAAATGAAAGTCGTCGGCTTGCTGCTGCGATTTTACAGAGTCGTCATCTCGCCCGCCGTGCAGGCGGCGTTCGACGTTCGCTGCCGGTATGAGGAGACGTGCAGCCGCTACGCCGAGAGGATGATGCGCGAGCGCGGCTTTGGGCGCGGGGTCTGGTTGGGCCTGAAGAGAATCGCCGCGTGCAATCGATTGTTCGCAGGGAGGAATTGAAAGTGGATCGCAATGTCATTTACGCCATCGGCCTGTGTGGTCTTATTTTCCTGCTCTGGCAGAAATACACCGCGAAGCGGTTTCCACCCGCGACCACCGCGCCGCAGGCGATTTCCCCGCATCAGGGGGCAGCGGCGCCATCCGGCGCGGCAGCGACGCCTTCCGCGGAAAAGACCGTCGCATCCGCCCGTCGACACGACAAAGACCAGCCGGCGCAGTCCTCGGTCGAGCTTGGCGACGCGGATTATCGCGTCACGATCAATACGTTGGGCGGAACCGTTTCGGCGATTCAGTTTACGAAATACAAGGGCCGTAAGGCGGAGAATCTGGATACGTTAATCGGCGGAAGCGCTCAGCTCGAGCTCGCGTCTCCGTCGCCGGAGTGGGCCTATCTCTCGTCGGCGCGGTATTCGGTGAAGAGCGACGGGAAGAACGCGGAAGGGCTCGATCAGGTCGTTTTGTCTTATGACGATCCGGGCGTGAGCATTGAGCGCGCCTACGTGCTTCGCCCGAACCAGTTTTCTCTGGATCACGATTTCACGATCCGCTTCAAGAAGACGCCGCCGGCTTACGTTTTTCTCGGACTGAGAGCGCTTCGCAATACGCCGAAGATCGAAAACGAAAGACGTTCCGCGATGTTCAGCAAGGCAGGCGGAATGGAACATTGGGATCCTTCGGACGTCAGCGAAGTCAAAGAAGACCTCGGGGAAGGAAAGTGGGCCGGCGTTTCATCGCGCTATTTTCTGAGCGCGCTTTTGGATCGGGGCTCGGTCGTTCGCCCCCAGTTTCAGCTTCGGCCCTTGAATGAGCAGGAAGTCGCGGCGAGCCTGATCTATCGTCTGCCAGGCCAATCCATCCAAATTCCGCTTCGGTATTATTACGGCCCGAAGGAAGTCGATACGTTGAAAGCCGCGGGCAAAGGCCTTGATGCGGCCGTGGATTTTGGCTGGTTCACGGTTTTCGCCTATCCGTTGCTCAAGACGCTCAAGTGGTTCTATCAGTATGTCCATAACTTCGGCATTGCGATCATCCTGCTCACCGTGCTCGTGAAGGTTCTCACCTACCCGCTCACCTTCAAGTCGATGAAGAGCATGAAGCAGATGCAGAAGATCCAGCCGCAGATCCAGAAGCTCAAGGAGAGGTACAAGGACGACAAGGAGAAACTCAACCGCGAGATGATGCAGATGATGAAGTCGAGCGGATACAATCCGATGAGCGGATGTCTGCCGATTTTCATCCAAATGCCGATTTTCATAGCGCTCTATAACGTGCTTTATGGCGCGATCGACCTGTACGGACAGCCGTTTTTCGGATGGATCGGCGATCTTTCCGCGAAGGATCCGTTCTTCGTGACTCCGATCCTGCTCGCGCTCATGATGTTCGTGCAGCAGAAGCTCACGCCGACCACCGGCGCCGACCCCATGCAGCAGAAGATGATGGCGATGATGCCGCTGATTTTCGGATTCATGATGCTCTGGCTTCCCGCCGGGCTCACGCTCTACATGCTCGTCAACAGCATCACGAGCATCATTCAGCAGTTTTTCATCAATCGATCGCTCGGGATCACTCGAGCCGTCGCTTAGGCGGCGCATCGGCGGGCGGGCAGTTCGGCGTGGCGGGCGATTATTTTTCGAATGACACGATCGCGGCGATCGCGACGAGTCTCGCGGGCGACGGAGGGATTGGCGTGATCCGCCTCTCGGGTCCGCGCGCGCTGGAATGCGCTCAGCGTTTATCCCGAAATTTCGAAAATCCTGAGCCGCGATACCTTCATCGGATCGAGATCGCCGATCCAGAGACCGGAAAGACCATGGACGACGGACTCGCGGCGTACTTTCCCGAAGGCCACTCTTATACCGGCGAAGAGAGCGTTGAGCTGCAGCTCCACGGCGGAAGGTTTCTTCTTCAGTCGGCATTGAACGCGGCGATTCGAACGGGGCATTGCCGGTTGGCGCTTCCGGGCGAGTTCAGCTTCCGCGCGGTTCGCAACGGAAAGTTTACGCTCAGCGCCGCGCAAAGCGTGCAACAGCTTATCGGCGCCCGAAGCCGCTTCGAGGTCGAGGCCGCCCGCGCGAATTTCGCGAAGAAGAGAGTGGAATACATTGACGGGCTCGCCGCGCGCATCAGAAGCCTCCTTGCGCGAACCGAGCTCGCGATCGATTTTTCGGATCAGGACGTAGAGGTCGTTTCAGAGCAAGGCGCTAAATCCGAAGTAGCCGAGCTGCTTCGCGATACGGAGGCACTGCTTGCGCGGCTCGAAGCCGCCCAGCGCATCGCGCGAGGGATTCAGATCACGATTGCCGGTCGCCCAAACGCGGGAAAGTCGACACTCTTTAATGCGATTCTTTCCGAAGAGCGCGCGATCGTTTCGGCCGAGGCGGGTACCACTCGCGACGTGATCACCGAGGACTTCGCTCTTGGTCGGTATCGCGTTCGCTTGGCCGATACGGCGGGCATCCGGGATGCCGGCGGCACGATCGAGAGGGAAGGCGTCGCCAGGGCGCGCAAGCTTTTGGCCGGCTCGGATCTGGTCGTTCTGCTGCTGGACGCAAATCTTTCCTACGAGGAGCTCGTTCGTGAAATTTACGAGGACCGCGCCCTTCGCGCCAAAACGGTAGTGGCGCTGAACAAAAGCGATCTGGCTCCCGCGGCGGCGGCACGGATCCGCGCGAGGCTCAGGCTGGAAAAAAACATCGAAGCGATCGCGATTAGCGCGCTCTCCCACGATGGGATCGGTTCGCTGCTGGAGACTCTGCGAAAAACGCTCGATCGCGGGTTTGGACTCGGCGCGGACGCGTTTCTGCCGACCGAATTCCAACTTCAGATGCTGATCTTTTGCAGGGATTCGCTTGCGGACGCGGAAGCCCTTCTGGCGCGCGGAGGCCATTCGAATCCCGAACTTCTGTCCGCGTCACTCCGGTCTGCGGCGCGCGCGCTTTCGGATCTTTGCGGCGATACGACGCCCGACGCCGTTCTCGCCAAAATCTTCAGCGAATTCTGCATCGGAAAGTAGAGCTTGCGGCCCTTGAATTAGCGGTGGCGCGGGGCTAAAACAGCTCCAACGGAAACGAGGGGGGTTCTTTAAATATGGCGAGTGATATTTTTCTGCTCGATGACCAGCACCGCATGATTCGCGAAAGCGCGCGGGAATTCGCGCGCAGGGAAATCGCGCCAAAGGCCAAAGAACTCGATGAAACCGGACGTTATCCGAAAGAAATCATCGAAAAACTTTCGGAGATGGGCTTCATGGGCGTAATGGTGCCCGAACAGTATGGCGGCGCCGGCCTCGACGCGCTTTCCTACGCCATCGCGATGGAGGAAGTGTCGGCCGGATGCGCGTCAACCGGCGTGATCATGTCGGTGAACAACTCGCTCGTGTGTTCCCCGGTCGTCAAATTCGGCGACGAAGCGCAGAAGAAAAGGTATCTGCCGCCGCTTGCGAGCGGAAAGAGGCTGGGATGTTTTGCGCTGTCCGAACCCGGCAACGGCAGCGACGCCGCGGCAATGCGAACGGCCGCGCGCCGTGACGGCGATCATTACGTGCTCAATGGCACGAAGAACTTCATCACGAACGGCCGCGAGGCGGATGTCTGCATCGTGTTCGCGACGACCGACGCCGCGAAGAAACATAAAGGCGTGACCGCCTTTCTCGTCGACAAACCCACGGCCGGCCTGACTGTCGGGAAGCTCGAAGACAAATTAGGGATCAACGCATCGAGTACGGCACAACTGCACTTCGAGAACGTGCGCGTGCCGGAGGCGAATCGTCTGGGAGAAGAGGGCGCCGGATTCAAGATCGCGATGGCGACACTCGACGGCGGACGCATCGGAATCGCGTCGCAGGCGCTGGGCATCGCTTCCGCCGCGCTCGAGGCTTCTAAAAAATTCGCGCGCGAAAGAGAGGCGTTCGGCGCTCCGATCGCGAAACTGCAGGCGATCCAATTTCACGTGGCCGACATGGCGACGCGCCTTGATGCCGCGAGACTTCTGACTTGGCGGGCGGCCGCGAAGGCGGCCACAGACGAACGCTTCACGCGGGAAGCCGCGATGGCCAAGCTTTTTGCGTCGGAGGCCGCGATGTGGATCACGACGACGGCGATCCAAGTGCACGGCGGGTACGGCTACACGAAAGAATATCCGGTCGAGCGTCATTTTCGGGACGCGAAGATCACGGAAATTTACGAGGGTACGTCCGAGATTCAGCGGATCGTAATCGGCGGCTCCGAGCTGGCGGAATAGGAAAGAAAAATGGCGCGCGGACCGAAGGACGTTACCCCGGAATTCACCGAAGAGTACGCGCGCTGGCGGCGAAAGCTCGCCGAGCACGAGCGCAAGCACCCGCCGAACCGCAAGCGCTTTTCCACGTGGAGCGACATGGAGGTGCCCCTGATATGCACTCCCGAGGAAATCAAGGACTTCGATTATCTGAGAGACCTGGGTTTTCCCGGTGAATTTCCATATACCCGCGGAGTTCAGACCAACATGTATCGCGGAAAGATGTGGACGATGCGCCAGTTCTCGGGTTTCGGCACGGCGGAAGATACCAATGCGCGCTACAAAATGCTTCTTCGTGGCGGGCAGCACGGACTAAGCGTGGCGTTTCACATGCCGACCCTGATGGGCTACGACAGCGACAGCCCGGAATCGAAAGGCGAGGTCGGCAAGTGTGGCGTCGCGGTTGATACGCTCGCCGACATGGAGACGCTTTTTGACGGCATTCCGCTCGACGAAATCACGACGAGCATGACGATCAATTCCCCGGCGCCGATCCTGCTCGCGATGTACGTCGCGGTGGCTGAAAAACAGGGAGTTCCCCGCGAAAAAATCCGCGGAACGCTTCAAAACGATATTCTCAAGGAGTACATCGCGCAGAAGGAGTGGATTTACCCGCCCAAACCCAGCATGCGCCTGGTGGCCGATACGCTTGAATTCTGCACGAAAGAACTTCCGAACTGGAACACGATTTCGATCAGCGGCTATCACATTCGCGAGGCGGGCGCGACGGCGGCGCAGGAGCTCGCGTTTACGATCGCCGACGGCATCGCTTACGTGCAGGCCGGCCTCGAGCGCGGTCTTGACGTCGATGATTTCGCTCCGAGACTGTCGTATTTCTGGGACGTGCACAGCGATTTTTTCGAGGAAGTCGCGAAGTTCCGCGCGGGCCGCAGAATGTGGGCTCGCATCATGCGCGATCGCTTCAAGGCGAAGAGCCCGCGGTCTTGGATGCTGCGAACCCATGCCCAGACCGCCGGCGTTTCGCTTACCGCGCAGCAGCCGCTCAATAATATTTCACGCGTCACGCTTCAGGCCCTGGCCGCGGTGCTCGGCGGAACAAATTCGTTGCATACGAACTCGATGGATGAAACGCTCGCCCTTCCGACCGAGCAGGCCGTGATGGTCGCGCTGCGGACGCAGCAGATCATCGCGGAAGAATCGGGAGCGGCCAACGTCGTTGATCCGCTCGGCGGAAGCTACTTCGTCGAGTGGCTGACAAATAAGATCGAGAAGGAAGCCTGCCGTTACATCCACAAAATCGACGAGTTCGGCGGGATGCTCGCTTCGATCGAAAAGGGCTTTCCGCAGGCCGAGATCGCGAACGCCGCGTACCATTTTCAACGTCAGATCGAGACGAAGCAAAAGGTCATGGTCGGAGTCAACAAGTACGAATCCAAAGAGAAGGATCTCCCGATTGATGTCCTATGCATCGACAAAACGGCCGAAGAGCGGCAGAAAAACCGCATCGCGGACGTTAAGCGCCGACGCGACTCCGGCCGTGCCGGCTCTGCGCTGGCCGGGCTCAAGAAAGCGGCACAAGGAAAAGAGAACATGATGCCGCACATCCTGGAGTGCGTGAGATCGTACTGCACGGTTCAGGAGATTTGCGATGTGCTCCGAGGGGTTTTCGGGGTATATCGAGATCCGGGAATGTATTGAGATGCCGCAAAAGAAAACCGCCCCAAGAAAAACCAGCGGAACCAAGCCGGCCAAAAAAAGCGGAGCCATGGTTTCCGCTCCAGCGCGGAAAGTTCGCGTTCTTATCGCAAAGCCCGGGCTGGATGGTCACGACCGGGGCGCCAAGGTCATTGCAAGGGCCCTGATGGAAGCCGGGTTTGAGGTGATTTATACGGGCCTTCACCAGACTCCGGAGATGATCATCAGCGCCGCGATCGAGGAAGACGTTCACGTCGTTGGGCTAAGCATTCTCTCGGGCGCGCACAACGCATTGGTGCCCGAGATCATCGAGGGGATCCGCAAGTCCGGCGGCGACGACACCTTGTTTTTAGTCGGCGGGATCATTCCCGACGACGACATCCCCTCCTTAAGAAAACTTGGAGTGCACATGGTCTTTACTCCAGGCGCAAGCATCGAAAGCGTCGTGGCTTATATCCGAAAGAACGTGAAAACCCGCACGCTGAGTTGAGCGATCCGCCTCAATATCTTTTTTCAGATTTGATCATCTGAACGAATTCCACGATCAAGTTCGGCAGAGCCTTGATTTTTCTCAGTATGGAGCGCCGGTACATCACTTCGGCGAACGCGCGAAACAGGCTCATTTGATGCTGCGAATACGGAAACCACCACGGCGATTTGAAGGCCGGCAGCCACGGCCGCGGCTGATGGACGTGGCGGACGTTCACGAATTCGTAAAACCCCGCGTCTGAGTGCACGCGCCCGAAGCCGCTGTCTTTGAGCCCGCCCCACGGCGTTTCCGACAATCCGTGCGTATAAAGCACCTCGTTGATGAGCACGCTCCCCGCCTCGATTTGGCCGGCGATCTGCTCCGCGAGCGCCAGATCGCGGCCAATCACGCTGGCCAGCAGG
The DNA here is from genome assembly GCA_016186905.1 of Deltaproteobacteria bacterium. Classification (GTDB taxonomy): domain Bacteria; phylum Bdellovibrionota; class UBA1018; order UBA1018; family UBA923; genus JACPKS01. The sequence continues at coordinate 3,732 of JACPKS010000046.1, read as the reverse complement.
CCATAGCGCGAGCGATTCGCCTTTTCGATCGCCTCGCGCGTTGTTTTGTATTTGGTTACGGCGACGACCGGGCCGAACGTCTCTTCGTTATAAATCTTCGTGGTTTCGATCGGATTATCCTGCGCGGAAGAAGGATTCGTGACGATTGTTGGCTCGAGACACCTCCCTTCGTCGGAGAACGAGCCGCCGCAAACGATCCGCGCGTTTTGCGCGTTCAATTCCTCAAGCTGTTTCGTATAGATGAGTTTTTGATTTTCGAACGTGATCGCGCCGAGATCGCCCGCGTGAGCCTCGTCGTTGCCGACGTGAGTGAGCAGCCGAACTTTTTCGTGAAGTCTCTTCACGAACTCGTCGTGAATCTTCTCGTGCACGAGAATGCGCTCGATCGACGCGCACGCCTGCCCGGAATTGGAAAAACCGCCCCAGAGCGCCGCGCTCGTCGCGTAATCCAAGTCCGCGTCAGGCAGCACGATCATCGGATCCTTGCCGCCGAGCTCGAGCAGCACTGGCGTAAGATTCTCGGCGGCCGCCGCCATGACCTTTTTTCCGGTGGCGACGCTTCCGGTGAAGCAAATCTTGTCGGCCTTCGCTTTGATGATCGCGGCGCCGCGAGATCCGTCGCCGAGCACGACCTGAAGCAGCCCCGGAGGAAGACATGCCTCATCAAAAATCTCGGCGATCTTGAGACCCGTGAGCGGAGTCACTTCGCTGGGCTTGAAAACGACGGCGTTTCCCGCCAAGAGCGCCAGAGCGATTTCCCCAAACGGGATCGAAAACGGATAATTCCACGGCGAAATGATCGCCACGACGCCCTTGGGCCAAAACTGCAGGTGGCTTTTCCGGTGTTTGGCCCAGCGCAAAGAAATCTTCTTGCTGCGTAAAAGCTTCGGTGCGCGGGCGCAATATGTCGTCATCAGCTCCATCGCCGGGAGCAGGTCGTTCGCGATGGCTTCGAATTTAGGTTTTCCGTTTTCCTCGCAGACGAGATTCGCGATCGCGTCGAGATTTTCAAGGATGAACTCGCGCGCGTTCAAAAGAATCCGGATGCGCTCCTTAACCGGACGCACCGCCCAGTTCTTTTGCGCCTCGCGCGCCTGCGTGATTAATGCTGGAATGGCCTCGAGCGGCGTTTGTTGCAACTCACGAAGCACGGCACCAGAGGCGGGATTGCGGGAAAGAATAGTCTCCATTGCCGTTTCATCATAGCATAAGAATCTGCATGAAAAAGAGGGGCGTTTCTTTCGGCGCGCAGCGGTATGAAACTCTTGACCCAGTACGGATCTCTTGCGAGCTCGCGTCGGAGTGCGCGGAGCTTACGCCGGTTGCTCGTCGCGTCCTGGAGTCGCGTTACCTGCTGCGCGACAGGAATGGCATCGTGATCGAGACTCCGGCGCTGATGTTCGCGCGCGTGGCGGCCTCGATCGCGGTCGTTGAGAGGAAATGGGGTAAGCGGGATCCGCGGGACGTCGCGAGCGAATTCTTTCGCCTCATGGCTTCGCTTCGCTTTCTTCCGAACTCGCCGACGCTCATGAATGCCGGCACGCCGGAAGGGCAGCTCAGCGCCTGCTTCGTGCTCCCGCTTGAAGATCGCCTTTCCTCGGTGTTTGAAACGCTAAAGCAATCGGCGCTCATTCACAAAACGGGCGGTGGAACGGGATTCGGGTTCGGCCACATTCGCCCGGCGGGTTCGCGGATCGGTTCAGGGCGCTTGAGCCCCGGCGAGGGAAAGGCCAGTGGTCCGGTCGCCTTTCTGAGGCTTTTTGATTCGACGACGGAGGTCGTTCGCCAGGGTGGCGTGCGCAGAGGCGCGAACATGGGAATCCTTCCCGTGTCCCACCCCGACATCGAAGAATTTATATTGAGCAAGCTTTCGGGCGGCATCCACAACTTCAACATCTCCGTGACCGTTTCCGATGCTTTCATGAAGACCGTCGAAGCGGGCTCGAACTGGAAGCTGATCAACCCTCGCGATGGTCGCGTCGCCCGTTCGATTCCAGCGAAAAATCTTTGGAGTCTGATGGCGGAATGCGCGTGGGCAACGGGCGATCCTGGCGTCGTGTTCATCGACCGGGTCAACGAGTGGAATCCCACGCCGGAAATCGGCCCGATGGAAAGCACGAATCCCTGCGGAGAGCAGCCGCTTCTTCCCTACGAGAGCTGCAACCTCGGAAGCTTCAATGTGCGCGCGTACGTAAAAGACGCGACCTTCGACTGGAAAAGCCTTGAGCGGGACGTCGCGCTCGCGGTGCGATTTCTCGACGACGCGATCGAGGCCAACAGCTATCCCGTCGGCGCGATTCAAGAGATTACCTATCGTAACCGAAAAATCGGCCTTGGCGTGATGGGATGGGCTGACGCGCTTCTCGAATGGCGCATTCCTTATGACTCGGAAGAAGCCGTGAAGCGGGCAGAGGAGCTGATCGGACGACTCGAACACGCGGCCGTTCGCGCGAGCGAGAAACTCGCCGAAGAGCGCGGCGCTTTTCCGGAGTTCCAGAATTCGCTCTGGGCGCGGCGAGGCGACCGTCCGCGCAGAAATGCGACCGTGACGACGATCGCGCCGACCGGCACGATCAGCATCATCGCGGGGGCAAGCAGCGGCATTGAGCCGATTTTTTCGCTGGCTTACGAACGCAAGGCGCTCGACGGCGAACGCTTCGAATTCGTGCACCCGGTTCTTCCTGGCGTACTTAAGAAATCAGGAGTGCGTTCCGCCGCGGCTTCGGCCCGCGTCATGAAAACCGGGTCGGCGCAACGCTTGCGCGAACTGGCGCCTGCCGAGAAGCGCTATCTTCGGATCGCTTCGGAGATCAAACCCGAGTGGCACGTGCGCATGCAGGCGGCATTTCAGAAGCACACCGAGAACGCGGTTTCAAAGACGGTCAATCTTCCCGCGAAGTCGACGCCGGCGCAGATTCGGAAGATATTTGAAATGGCCTATCGGCTTGGCTGCAAGGGCATCACGGTTTTTCGCGAGGGAAGCAAAGGAGTTCAGGTTCTCACTCGCGGCGTTCGCCGCAAAAAACGCGGCTAGAGGCATGTGTGAGTGGAGCGGGTTACGTCATCTTGAAAGAAACTCTTTTCCCTTCTCCGACCGAGAGTGATTCGCATACGTCGCCCAAGTCGGAGAATATAGTTCGGCTTGGTTCCCCCACCCCGACCAGCCCGGACGCGTGCCTCTGGCGAATAGCTCAAGAAATGGACCGTTGCTGCACGCCTCAACAAGGTCATACAGCTCGTCGGGCTTGCGCGAGTGCTCCCGCTTTTGAGTCCTCAGGATATTGACTTGGCGGCGACCGGGCGCCAGGGTGCGCGCGTTCTTTCCACGAACTCCAAACAGAACAAGCTCCGTGGTATTTCGGAAATAGAACCCGACGCCCCTTCCGTCCGGCCCACCGTCTTTTCTGACCTTATGCCAAACAAGATTGGTCTTATAGGTGAACCCCCAAGATTCCATTACCCGGAGGCCCTCAAGGAGCAATGCATTGGGAACCCAGAGGTAGAGGTGGGACGGCTCTGTCACAACGCGCGAAACTGGAAGCGCGACGATCTCGTCTAGCGTCATCGTCGAGTAGCGCGCGAGACGTTTATGTTCGGGAGCCATCTTCCCCGTCCGATTTTCGAACTGCCACGGCGGGTCAGCCAGTACGGTTTGAAATCTACGATTGCCGACGGCCGCCAGAAGATGCTCCGCAGGTGATTGGCTGCTCATTTCCAAGTCTCCTTCAATAT
>JACPKS010000045.1 GCA_016186905.1 Deltaproteobacteria bacterium | reverse complement strand
GCGAGGACGATCAGTCCCGCGATCAAGGCCGTTCGCGTGAGTAAGCGTGAGTCCGTTCCGCGCGCTCGAAAAACGTACCAAAGGAAGGCGTACGCCACCCAACCCATGCACCAGAAGTCAGCGGCGTATATCTTGCGTTCGCCGAAAGCGAAAGGCGGGACGAAAAAGACGAGAAGAAGCTGAAAAACGAGGATCGCGGTCATGACGCTCACGAGCGCGGTCCCTCTTCGCGAATTCCAAGCGCGGCTTGCTTCAAGACCTGAGCCACGAAAACTGGATTGGTTTTAAGGTAACGGCCGGTCAGGCGCCGCGGTTCCGAGAGCAGGCGGTGGGCCCATTCAAGCCCTGATTTGCGCATCCATGCCGGCGCCCGGGATTTGTTTCCGGAAAGAAAATCAAACGCTGCGCCCACGCCGATCAGAACGCCGTTTTTGAAATGTCTTTTCGCGCGCGACATCCAGATTTCCTGTTTGGGCGCGCCTAAGCCTACCCAGATCAAATTCGCGCCGCTTTCCGCGATACGGCGGCAGTCTTCAAGTTCGCCGGCGTCGAGGGGCTCGTCGGCGCTTTTCATCGGCCGCATAGGTGGAGAAAAAAAACCGGCGAGATTCGCCTTGGGATTGAGCGTAAGCAGCCGTTCCCGCAGGGGTTCAAGCACAAGTGGTGTTGAGCCGTAGAAAAAATGCGAGCAGCCGGCAAAGCGCGGGTCAGCGATCATGCGCGCGAGAATGTCGGGGCCGCTGGCGCGGCCGTGGATGCGCGGCCCAGAGAGCACGCGCGAGGCCCAGAGGAGCGGCACGCCGTCGGCCGTCGCAAGGGTCGCATCATTGGTGATCTTGGCAAATGACGGATCTTCGTGACCTGTAACGACCGTGTGAACGTTGGAGACGCAGACGTAGTGCGGCCGGTTCGAGCGCGCGAGCTCGGTGATTTTCACGCAGGTTTCGTCGAGGTTCCAGACTGAGATCCAGGAGCCCAGGATGTTGGTCTTATTCGAACGGTTCATCGCAGCTCGCGCAAACCTTCGGCGAGCGTCACGCGAGGCTCCCAGCCAAGAACATCGCGCGCGCGCGAAATATCGGAACATGAATGCCGAACATCGCCGGCGCGCGGCGGTCCGTGTTTCACCGGAACTGTTTTTCCGGCGGCTTTCATCGTCTCCTCGGCAAGGTCGAGGATCGAGATGCTTCGTCCGGTCCCGAGATTCACCGCGTTTCCATCGCACGCCTCCTCGGGGATGCGCGAAGCGCGCGAAAGCGCGTCAGTGAGATCGCGCACGAAAACGAAATCGCGCGTCTGCCTGCCGTCGCCGTTCAGCGTAAGCCCGCGATTTTCGCGAACCGCGCCGGTAAAGAGCGAGATGACGCCCGAGTAAGGCGACTTGGGATCCTGCCCCGGGCCGTACACGTTGAAGAAACGGAAGTTCACGACCGGAAGTCCGCTTAAATCGCGATAAACTTTGAGCGCATGCTCAGAGCCGAGTTTTTGCGCTCCGTAGAACGAGAGCGGCACCGAAGAAACGTCGGATTCGCGCAGGCCTTTGCCTTCGATTCCCGCGCGGCTGTATACCGCAGCGGAACTTGAAAAAATCACCCGCACTTTTCGGCCCGTACGCTTGGATTCGGCGAGTGCCGCCTCGCCGACGCGAACACTTGCGACAAGATTGTTTTCGTATGATTCGCCGGGATGTTCCTGGCAATACGGCACGCTCACGTATGCCGCGAGGTGGTAGACGCAGGCCGCGTCGCGGGTCATCTCAGCGAGAGTTCCCGGGTCGCGCGCGTCGCCGATGCGGTATTTCACGCCTTTGACGGCGCTCCGCGGGTCTTTGAGATCGAGCACGTGCACCTCGTGCTCGTCAGCGAGGGCGCGGCAAAGGTGAGTGCCGATGAAGCCAGCACCTCCGGTGACGAGGATCTTGGAAGGCATGGCTAGAAGCTAGCACAAGTGCAGAAAACCCGGTATACGCCGCGATCGACCGCGGTCTTCCATCCGCCGAAGCGCTTTCCAAGCGCCTCAAGACGCGCGTCAGGCGTGCGGCCGAAGTAGTTCGTGAACTCGAGGAACACGACGTCGGCGTAGTCGCCGGCTCGCGCCTCCGGCATTTTATCCTTCAGCACTTCGGCGACTTTTACGGGTGCGCCCCGCTTCGCCGCGATCAGCCGGCCCGCGGCGGCCGCTTCGTTCGCCTCCATGAGGATCAGGCGCGGATGACTGGTTTTAAGCAGCGCGTGGAATGCCGCGGTCGAGGCGTTGATTCCGCGCGTGAAGCGTTCGTAGCGCGCGAAGGAAACCGAGAAGAAAACGAGAAACATCAGCGCGAACGCGAAAAGCTTAGGCCGTGAAAACGGCGCGGCTTCCGCCATCAGGCTTGCGACCAGGATGAAAAACGCGAAAGAAGCGGGAAGCACGAGATAACCCGCCGGAACTCGCGCCGTCACGAGAAAGAGATAGCAAAGACCGAAGACCAGGCAGAGCAGCCGCAGCCGATTGGCGCCGGAAAGCGGCGTCAGGCTTTTCTTCAGCTCCGGGCCGTCGAACAGAATCGCGGCGGGAATCAAGCCGAGCGCCACCTTCACAAGCCCCAAGGCGAACTTTCCGGCGTTGGCGGGATCGGTCAGGCTGTATCCCGCGAGATAGGGCCCGGCGTTCTTGGCCTTGAATGCAACAAACGCGAGCACAGCGAAGACCGCGGCGTCGATCGCAAGCGCGCGCAGATGGGCGCGCCGGCGCTGGGAGTCGAGCCACGCGCTCAATGCCCAGACCACCGCGCTGCCTAGAAACGCGACGGCCCCGGGTTCCTTGGCAAGCGCGCAGAGAACGAAGAAACCGCGATAGAGAACCGGCCGTTTTGGAAAACATAAAAGTCCAAGAACGAAAAACACGACCACGTAAGATTCAGGAATCGTGTTGAGCGCCGCGATGTCAAGGAGCGGGCGCTGGAGCAGGCCGAAGCCGCAGAGAAAGAGAACCCAAGCCGCCTTATCTATCGCGGGCATCGCGCGGGTATCGCGTGCCGCACGAAGCGCGGCCCACGATCCTGCCGCGAGAACGAACAGCAGATTCAAAAGCGAAACGAGGTGCTGCACGCCGGGATCGTTGGGCAGATAGCGCCATTTGAAGAGATTGATCGCGTACTTTGCGGGATTAAACCGGCCCTGCTCCCAGTACGTTCGTACTTCGCCGGCGAGAGCGGCGAAAAAATCGGGAACCTTCGGCATCCATTCGTTGAAGCCGACCTCGTCCATGAGCAACGACCATTCCCAGCGGATCGTGAAGTGAAAGACGACGAAAACGAGAAGTGCCGCCGCGCCCGGAAAAGATAGAATGCGAAGTTCCCGGCTCATGGGCACGCTCACTGCAGCCCCGCTTTCGTGAGGCAATCCGCCAACAAGCTCGCTACCCTGTCGGCCCCGCGAGTATTGAAATGGCAATCGTCGTAGAAATTTTCAAACGAGGGGTCGAGGGCCGAGGCGAGGTCGCAGGATGGAATTCCGCGCTCGCCGGCGAATCGCAGGAGGTGGCTGTTATAAAGGCTCGCGGTTCGCGTGAGCGAATCGAAATCGAGCTGATAATCGGTGTCGGGCGGGGTCATCCAGAAGCTTTCGCGGAATTTCGCGCTGGCACCAGCCTTGTAGCCGCTCGGCTGATTCGCGATCAAGCAAAAAAGCCCTGTTTTTCGGCAAAATTCCGCGATTTTCTTGAGCGCCGTTTCGAATTCCTCTGAGACGGATTCGGGCACGAATTGGCGAACGGGTCTTGCGGCGCTGTGCTTTTCATCCGCGATGGTTCCCGTGACGACCGGAATTTTTCCGCCGGCGGAAGCGTCAGAAACCGGGCCGCTTCGAAAAGCATTGAAAACATGTTCAGGCTTGAGCGCCAGGGCGCGAAGCGTGCGTCCGACCATCGTGCGGCGGAACGCCCACTGCGTGGGCTCGTCTTTGATGCGCGCATCGAAGTGCCGGCGAATCTGGCGATTCCAGTCGTTAACGCCCGTGAGGATCACGACGGCATCGGCGCGCATCCGGCGAATTCTCCGCAACGTATCGAAGTGATGCGCCGTCAAAAGGCCCGAGACTCCGGTGTTGACGACTTCCACGTTCTTTCCGAGCCGCGCGCTTAAGCGTTCCTGAAGCAGATGCGCCCACGTGCGGCGGTCGTCGAGCCAGATCTGCTCGGTCGTCGAGCCGCCGATGGCGAAGATTCGAAGCGGCGCTTTCCTTGAGTAATCCACGGGCTTCGTCACGCGAAAGCCCATCCGGTCGGTCGTGACGACCTGCACGCCTTCGATGCCTGGCCTCGCCCCGGCGGCGACGTCGAAGGCGTGCCGCGTGTTCGGCGTAAGGGTTGCGTAGTCGTTCAGGTACAGCGCCGAAACCGCGGCCTGCAGCACCATGAATACGCCGAACCAGAGTCCGTACGCGCGCGCCGTCGCCGATCGAAATATCCGCGCCGCGAGAGGAACGCCGTACGCGGCGATGCCCGCCGCGGTCCAGATCCACGACTGAGGATCGCGAGTGCTAACCCCGAAAAGCGCAATGAGAATCGAAAGGACGAGTCCGGCTCGTTTCATGCAATTCCTGAGTTAAGTGCGGATGATTTTCAGGTCGACGTCGCGCGGACGATTTTCATCGCGACGGAGTTCCGCTGTGTGATCCTCGCACATTTCGAGGATCTGATTCGTCGTCGGAAGAGGGGCTGCCACGAGCAGGAACTGGTACGAAAAAAACCGCGGGAAAAGTCTCAGAAGAAACGCGTTCAGGGCCTCGAAACGCAGGCCCCATCTCGAATTCTCGCTGAATACCGCGGAAAACGGCATTGGTATGCCCTGATCCTCGCTGATGACGTAGGTCGACTGCTCGAAGAGGTGACGAAACGACTTGCGCGTGAAGAGTTTCACGTGCGTGCGGTCGAGAATGCCGCGGATGCCGTAGTTGAACTGGCCGAAGAAAAGCATCAGCCGCACGACCATGAAGGCGACATTGCCCGTCGAGGCGATGACCACGGGCTGGCTTCGCGCGGGACGGTGCCTTCGGATCATATCGAGAAGCCGGTCGGGCTCGACGAGGTGCTCGAGGATGTCGGCCATCAGGATGTAGTCGTAGGCGTTTTGCGAGAGAACGGCTTCAAGCGAGCCCATGTCGCGGATCAGGTCGATGCGGTGATAGCGGCGCAGCTTCACCGCGATTTCGCTTTCGGCGATGACGTCGATGCCGTCGACAACGCAGCCCTTCGCGATGAGGTCGGAGGCCAGATGCCCTTTGCCGCAGCCCACGTCAAGTACGGTGGACCCGGGTTTGATTTTTTCCACGAGCCTTGAGTGGCTTGAGTAACGGCTGGCCTTTCGCGGATAATGATCGGTGCCGACGTCGTATTTTCTGTCGTAGAGAAAACCAAGCTGTTGAACGCGGAAATGAAACGACGCAGCCAAGACGTTGAGCGCGTACTTGAAACCGTTGACGTGACAAACTTCTTCCCCGTAATGCGTTGGAATGGGGATTTCCACGATTTTCGCCTTGGACGCAAGACACTGGATGATGATCTCGGTGTCGAAATGAAAGTCGTTTGAGTTGACCTCGAACGGAATGCGCCGGAGCAGTTCCACGGAATAAGAGCGATAACCCGAATGAAATTCCGACATTCTGCATTTCAGAATGCGGTTTTGCAGCCAGGTGAGGATGCGGTTTCCGATGATCTTGTAGACCGGCATGCCGCCTTTGAAGGCCGATTTGACCGAAGACATGCGCGTGCCGAAGACCGCATCCGGCGCGGCGGGCGAGCTGTATTCCGCGATGATTTTATCGAGAAGCTCGGGCGCGTACTGCCCGTCGCCGTGAACGAGGATCACGCGGTCGAAGCCGTGGTCGAGCGCGTAGCGGTAGCCGACCTTCTGGTTGCCGCCGTAGCCCTGGTTCACGGGGTTCTTGAGCACCGTGATCTTTGCGCGGCCCCGCAGTTTTTCGCGGATGGCGTCGGTGACGTAAAAGGTATTGTCTTTGCTGCCGTCGTCGATGACGAGAACTTCGTTGCCGGGATCGGAGATCACGCTCCGGGGAATTCTTGCGATGACCTTCTCGATGAAGCTCTCGTGGTTGTACGCAACGATGAAAATGAGGTTGCGGGAACCTGTTTGCGGCATATGCAGGATTTAACGTATTGCCGGGATGAGCGCAACGCTCCAAAGCAAGAGAAGTTGCAGTGCCGAAAGCCACTTAATGCGCCGCAATATATTGCTGCTGTCTTCTTTCATCAGCTGAAGAGTGAGGACAAGGCACAGCGGAAACATGAGAAAGCGAAATAGGTAAATGTGATGAAAAGAGTGATGTCGCATCGCAAACTGCCACGAAAACCCACCTAAGAGAATGAGTAGCAGGAATGTTTTTTCCTCGACGAATGTGCGTCTGTTTTTCCAGCCGAAAAACAACACGAGAAAGGGGATCGCCCCGAAGAGATAGGGAATGCGCCACGCCATTTTAAAAAGGTGTTTCGCGAAACTGTAATCCTGAACGATGGTTTCGGTCGATCCGATGCCTTGCCGGAGGCGAAGAATTTCGACCATATCCTTCCACACCGCTTCCATCGAGCCGAAATAAAGGTAGTTCTGAAGAATCTTGAGCGTCACGCACGCGATCGCCGTGACCGCGAAAGCCGCGGCGATTTGAATCACCCTGCGCCGTCGAAGTTCGGGGGCGCCAAAACGATAAGCAGAGGCCATGCACCAGAAAGCGCTTGAAGTAACCGGCGAAAGCCCCATCCAAAAACTGAAGAAGATCGAAAAGCTGAATAACGCCAAAGCGCGAGGCCAGCGCGACGAATCTGGATTGCGGCACCAGGACGCGACGAACGCCAGGTTGACGGCATCGGCGACAAGAGTGCCCGCGGCGTAAGGCTGGGCTGAGAAAACCTGCACGCTGGCGCAGGAGAGCGCGAGAAGCGCGACGCTTGAGGCGACCTCTTCGAGGTTCGGTTCGCTTGGAAAAATCGCGCGCGCAATCGTTTTGAGCGAGGAAAATGCCCAAAAGAAAACGGCGATTGAAAGAATCGCGGTGATCAACGCATGCCAGGGAAAAATCGGAGATGAGGTCGGCCGTATCGCCGCCACGACGGCCTGAATCCAGTCGGGACCTCCGGTAATATGAGTATATGCGACTTGAAGATTCGGATACATGGGAAGCCCATACGAACGCAATCCGTTTTGCGCGAACCATTCTCCCGAATAGTGCAGCCAACGCGACAAGAGTGCGTCCCCGAGCCAATGCCATTGCGTACGCTCGTAGAGCTGAGACCAGAGAAGAATCAAACCGATTAAGACGGATGGAAAAACGCGCTTCATTTTTTTCACCGTAACGAGGGAATGAGCGCCACGCTCCAGAGCAGCGCCGCCTGAAGCATCGCCGCGGCGGGAATCCATCGCGCGATTCGTGAAACGGCTTCGGAACTCGAAAGCCCCAGCATGAGGGTCAGTCCTAGCGGCATGAATAAGGTCTGGAGAAAATAAAGATGGTGGAACCCGTGTTGTCGCATCAGGAGCTGCCAGATCAGGCCGGCGGCGAGAATCATCGACACAAGAACCCGCTCCTTTTTGAATAGCGCCGGGGTCTTCAATGCAAAACCCAGGGCGAAAAATCCCAGCGCGCCGAAGAGATAAAAAACCCGCCATGGAATTTTGGCCAAATGAAGAAGCACGCTGTATTCGGTGTTTTCGGCAACACCCTGCCGGGTTTTTAGAATGTCGGCCACATCCTTGAGAACGGCGTCTATTGACCCGAGATAGAGATAATTTTGGTACAGTTTGAGAGCGACCGCGAAGGCAAGGACGGCGGCGATGACCAGCGACAGCGACAACAGACGTCTGCCGCGAAGGCTTGTATCTCCGAAGCGATACGCCGCGGCCAGGCTCCAGAGCATCACGGCTGGCGTCGGTGACAGTCCCATCCAGAACGCAATGAATACGGCGGTGGCAAAAAGACCCTGCGCTTTCAACCAACTGCGTTCGGCATATTTGCGTGTGGCGTGCTCAGCCCACCAGGCTACGCAGAAAAGCGAGAACGCGTCGAGCAGCATCACCGCCGAGCAATGGGGGTGCGGCGAAAAAACCTGAATCATCGCGCTTGAGAGAAAAAGCAGAGTGACGGCCTTGCGGGCGGAATCGATTCTCCGCGCGTTTTCCATCCCATTCGCTTCGCCGATGACTGCCGAGGTGATGCGAGCGAGCATCGCGAGCGCCGCGAACATTCCCGCAAGCGTCGCGATCGCCGTGAGTATCGAGTTCCATCGAAAGACCGGAAAGTCTCGAAACGGGGCAAGGCGGTGAAGAGCCGCATAGATCGTCTGGATCCAATCTGGGCCGGGCGTGATGTGGGTGTAGGGGGGTTGATCGGGCGGGTAGACCGGCAAGCCATATGATTGGAGCCCATGATCGGCGAAATATTCGGCCGCGTGGTGATACCAGCGCGTAAGGCTCGCGTCGCCGAGACGATGATCCGCACTCTTCCCCCAAAGCAGTGACCAGAGAAACGCAAGTGAGACGAAAACATACGTCAGGATCAGCGAGCGTCGCGAATTCACGGCTCAAATCTATTCCAATTCATCTCAATTTCCTAGAACGTTGACTTCGCCGTCGAGTCGGGCAATCTTCGGTTCACATGCGAATTCTCGGTATTTCGGCCTATTACCACGACTCGGCCGCCGCTCTGGTCGCCGACGGAGAGATCGTGGCCGCCGCCCAGGAAGAACGGTTCACGCGCAGGAAACACGACGCCGGATTTCCGGCGCGGGCCATCGCGTATTGCCTGAGCGAGGGAGCGATCGATTTCGGCGACCTCGATCTCGTCGTGTTTTACGACAAGCCTCTTTTGAAGTTCGAGCGGCTGCTCGAAACTTACGTCGATAACGTTCCGCGGGGTTTTGGTTCGTTCGTGACGGCGATGCCGGTCTGGCTCAAAGAGAAGCTGTACCTCAAGTCACTCCTCAAAAAAGAATTCGCGAAGCTCATGGGGGATGAAAAACGAGCGCTCCCCAAACCTCTTCCCAAGCTGCTTTTCGCCGAACACCACCAGTCGCACGCGGCTTCGGCGTTTTACCCGAGCCCGTTCGAAAGGGCGGCAGTGCTTTGCCTCGACGGAGTCGGCGAATGGGCCACCACGTCGGCGTGGATGGGCGAAGGCGCGAGCCTCACGCCGCTTTGGCAGATCAATTTTCCGCATTCGCTGGGGCTTCTTTATTCGGCGTTCACGTACTACACGGGCTTCAAGGTGAACTCGGGCGAGTACAAAGTCATGGGACTTGCGCCTTACGGCGAACCGAAATACGTCGATCTTATTTACAAGAATCTCATTGAGCTCGGCGAAGACGGAACGTTTCGTCTCAACATGGAATATTTCGATTACGAGACCGGTCTTCGCATGACGAACGAGAGATTCTCGCGGCTCTTCGGCGGTCCACCGCGAAAATCCGAGAGCTCGGTCACGCGGAAAGAGATGGATCTCGCGCGCTCCATCCAGGTCGTGACCGAGGACGTGGTGCTGAGGCTCGGCCGCACCCTGCATCGCGAGCTCGGCGTCGATTATCTTTGCCTTGCCGGCGGCGTTGCGCTCAACTGCGTCGCCAACGGAAGACTTTTACGCGAAGGACCGTTCAAGGACATCTGGATCCAGCCCGCGGCGGGCGACGCTGGAGGAGCGTTGGGAGCGGCTCTGCTGGGATGGTACCATTACAGCGGAAAGCCGCGGAAAGTGGCGGAGGTTCGAGTTCGTGACGGCGGCGATTCGATGCGGGGAAGTTATCTCGGTATTTCGTTTTCTCAGCAAGAGGTGAGGAAGCGGCTCGACGCCGCTGGAGCGAAGTACGTCGAGCTTTCCGACGGCGAACTCATCGCGAAAGTGGCGGAACTCCTCGAGCAGGAAAACGTCGTGGGATGGGTTCAAGGGCGGATGGAATTCGGCCCGCGCGCGCTCGGCGCCCGCTCGATCATCGGCGACGCACGAAGCTCGAAGATGCAGTCGGTGATGAATCTCAAAATCAAATACCGCGAGTCGTTCCGTCCGTTCGCGCCGGCGGTCAAAGCCGAGAAAGTCTCGGAGTACTTCGAGCTGGACCGAGCGAGCCCCTACATGCTTCTTGTCGCGCCGGTTCGGAAAAACCTTCGCCGCGAGATGACGCGCGAGCAGGAAAAACTTTTCGGCATCGAGAAGCTTCACGTGCCGCGCTCGACGATTCCCGCGGTCACGCACGTCGATTATTCCGCGCGGGTGCAGACCGTGCACGCCGACACCAATCCGCGCTTTCACGCCCTGCTCTCGGAGTTCGAGCGGCGCACCGGTTGCGCGGTACTCGTGAATACGTCGTTTAACGTGCGCGGCGAGCCGATCGTCTGCACTCCTGAAGACGCTTACCGCTGCTTCATGCGCACCGAGATGGATTACCTCGTTGTCGAGAACTGCCTGCTCGCCAAAAAAGATCAGCCGGAATGCGCGAAAGACGAATCGTGGAAGAAAGAATTCGAGTTGGATTGAGGTCTACCACCGGCCGGAGCGGTAGCGTCTATTGCGTTGGCGTTTGCGGAACCGTCTCCTGCGTGGCGGCCGGCGGGACGGTTTCTTGCGCCGCCGGCTGCACGGGTTGCGCCGTGGTTTCTGGTGACGTCTGGCCTGTGGCGCCGTCTTCCGCCTTATTGTAGCGAAGCTGGACCGCGGAAAAGCGCAGCTTCTTCTTGTAGATCCTGAAGTAGACCCGGCTGCGTACTTTATTTTCGCACTGGTAGACGACACGGTACTTCGCGCCGACCGCGGCGATTTTTTCAATCTCCTTGTGAACGCAGCGGTACGTCGACTCGACGTTCTTTAGAATCGCCTGAGCGAGACTCAAATCCGCGTCCTGGATCTTCGCTCCCTTCGCGGCGACCTCGGCTTCGAGGGCGTTGCGGCTTTCATCGCTCAAGAATCGGTTCGAAGCGGGTCTGCGCGAGCTTTTCGCCCGCGACTTCTTCGGGGATTTCACGGAGGCCGGTTTGCGTTGGCTTTTTTTCGGGGCGGCAGCGGCCGTGGCATCGACCGTCGGTGTCGCCGTGGGCGCCGCTGCGGGCGCCGCCGTGACTTCAGTGGGCATGGCCGGCGCGGCCGGAGCCTGGGCCGCATCGGCCTGTGGCGCGGCCTGAGGCATCGCGGCGTTCGTGACCTGGCCTTCGTCGGGCGTGAGGTCGAAGACCGGGGCCCCGGATTCGTCGGCGATGGCCGGGACGGCGGCAAGAGCCAATGCGGCGAAGACCATGAGCTGAAGTTTCGTTCTCATCTTTTCATCTCTCCATACTGCTTTTCGGGATTGGGATGACGCCGCTGTAGTCGGCGCTGTAGTCGGCGTGACAAGTATTGGGATATTTTTGCCGGTCGCGGATCAGCGGCGCGCAGCTCGGCTCGATCCAAACAGATCCAAATTGATCCAGGTCGGTTCCGCTCTACTCCCCCCCTCTAAAACAAATTCCCCCGCTATTCAAAATCTTGAATACCTAATGGGAAAGGCATTTGAGCAACCACGCCTAACACCAAGGAAATTTGCACCAGCGCGCATTCAATATTTTGAATTCCAAGCGTTCAAAAAAAGTCTGAAATTTTTAGGGATTAAGATTTCCCGCTGGCGTTGTTGAATAAATAGCCGAAGTGAAACGGGGAGATGGCCGGAGTCGCGGTTAGGCAACCGGATAGGACTCGGGCATTCCGAGCGCGGTCATTTTGTTCAGGATCAGGGTTTTGATTTTCGCTTCGCACTCCTGGTTGGAGCAGGTTTCGCGTGCCAATTCTTTCGTGTTTCGCCGCAAAGCCAGAGCGTCTGGTTCCCGCGATGGATCAGGCTTCGGTTGTAACTCTTCCCGTTGGCCATCCTGATTGTTTCTTACTCATTTTATAT
>JACPKS010000043.1 GCA_016186905.1 Deltaproteobacteria bacterium | reverse complement strand
GATATAAAACAAGAAAATCAAATACTTATCGTTAACTCCAAGGAGTCGGGCGGCATGGATGACCGAACAGTTATAACCCTGGTTTGCGGGTAATTTGACATGCGGTGCGTCAAGGCTCTATAATTTTTATATGGACGACCGATAGGAGGGATAGAGGAGTGCGCTTACCCATGATGAGAATGCGGATGAGAACGCGAACGAGACTTTCGCGACAGGACGTCCGAAAAAAGAAGCTTGGTCAGTCGATGACTGAGTACGCGCTTTTGCTTTTCTTTGTGGTGATGGCTGTTCGAATGGGGGGCAAGCAGCTGCAGACCAAGTTAAGCGGCATTCTTGACGCTGCCTTCGGCAAGGCGACAGAGGCTGTTGAACAAGCCGAATAAAAAAATCGGCCATTCAGGTGACCACTGAAGCCACGTAATCGAAGTCAGAAAAAAAACACATCCGGACAGGCGCTCGTGGAGTATGCCCTGCTGCTCATGATCGCGGCGGGACTTGCGGTGGGCTTTTACCGTTTTTTCTTCGGGAGGATGCAGACAGGCATCCTTACGTTTAACGCCGTTCTCGAATCCGAGCTCAGAACCGGCGAATTTCCATCCAAGATCGCGATTTGGGAGAACTGACCGATGCGCGCCCGTCTGAGTTGCTGGCCAACGCGCGGGCGAAAGTCAGGCCAGGCGATGACGGAATATGCTCTTCTGATCGCCATCATCGCGGGTATGGTCTTTCTCGTGCTGGGGCCGATCCGTAATCTGCTGGTTGCGATGGAGCAGCCGCTTCGCCGTGATTTTCGCTATATCTACAAATACGGCGATCGCCTGGCCTGCGGCTTCGATGACACCGAGGATCATTGCTCGGGCACGCCGGCGCGGCATCCGCGCTATAATATGCCCGACAATCTGCGCATGTTCGGACGGGGCCCATGACCTGCTCGCGTCTTTTCGCGCAATACGGCGTCAGGCTCCTCCGCTTCAGCTCCGCATCCTGCTCCGCGATCGTGCTTTGGCACGACCGCACTGCTCGGCTCCTGCCTCGCAGTCCTCCCGCAGCGTACTTCAATGTACGCTTTGGTCGGGCGTCGTCGCCTTCCTTGTCTTGCGCAAAAATTCGCTTCGCAGGCGGAAGCAGTCTTGTTCGCACAACGCGCGGCCAAAGTCTCGCGCGGTCACGCGCGGGGCAAAGTCTGGTGGAGTTCGCGCTCACCCTTCTGTTCTTTTTCACGATCGCCTTCATGTTCGTGCAGGTCTCGCTTGGCTTTGGCGTGGCAAATTACATCCATTACGCCACGTTCATGACGGCGCGCGCGTATCTTTCCTCGCGCCAAACGGAAGGTGACCAGCATCGGGCCGCGCAGGACGTGGCCGATCGGATGCTCAAGCAGGGAGAGCAGGCCCGTTTTCGAAACATCATTAAGTCTGCGACCGACGGCGGCGGCGCGGGAAACGTGAGCATCGGCGGGCCGAGGCTCGTCGCCGCGGGCTCGGGCGAAGCGCGCGACCGCAACTGGGAACAGGGCGTGACGTATGCGTTTAAGGCCAAGCTTTACATGATGCCGGTGATTCGCAGCAATAACCCCCGGCATGGGAATTCCATCACGCTCGAAAGCCAGAGCTGGCTCGGACGCGAGCCGAGCGAGGAAGATTGCGGGGCGCAGATGCAGAAGAAGTCAGGGCTGGTGGATAATGGCTGTTAGCGCAGCGGCTACTGCGACGCTGAAGCGAGGACGGCGTGGCCAAAGCATGCTCGAATTCGCCATTCTGCTTCCCATCGTTGTTTTGCTTCTTCAAGTTCTCGTTCAAGTCGAGATGGCGATTTCCACCGCGATCGTGAACCAGAAGTACGCGCGAGGCACGATGCACTACCTCATGTTCAACCACCGCAACTACATGGAACTCAAATTCCTGGCGAAGGGCGACGGCACCTACATGCGCCGGTTCTGGATCGGCGTCGACGACAAGATCAACTACGGCGCGTCGACGACGGTGAAGCCCGAGGCGCCCACGCGCTTTATCGGCAAGCGCGGGCAGAAACTGCCCGAAGACGACCTCGCGCAGACCGAGTACGACGAAATCTCCCGCCGGCAGAAAGTTCGCATCCGCGTGACCGCATTTACCTGCATTCCTCCTCTTGCGGCTAACGATCAGAAACTATTGGCCGAAGATAATATGAGAGAGGATACGTTCTCCGGCAATTACCCGTATTGTATCGACCGGGATTGAAGCCCTCTCCGGAAGGTCGGAACGATGAACAACAAAGCCTTTACCTTCAGCCTCGCGCTCGCGTTCGGGGCGGTGTTCATGATCTATTCCTACATCAGCTCCAAGGAGCAGGAGTACAAGACCAAATACGGTTCCGAGACGGCGGTCGTGGTGGCCAAGAAAGACATCAAGGAGATGGAGGAGATTCACGCCAATTCGATCGAGATCGTTTCGAAGCCCAAGCAGTTCATCGAGCCCGGCAAGACCACGTCGAAAGACGAAGTCGCGGGCTTCATCGCCTCGGTGCCCATCCGCAAGGGCGAGCAGATCACGCTGAATAAAATCGTGGCGCCCGGGGTGAAGACCGGGCTGTCGCGGCAGGTGTCGGTCGGAAAGCGCGCGATGTCGATCGCGGTGAGCGACGACAACGCCGTCAGCCGGCTGCTGAAGCCCGGAAACCGCGTCGACGTGATGGCCACGATCGATCCGCCTGGCTCCCAGCGAGGGTCGCAGATCACGAAGACGGTTTTACAAGACGTTCCCGTTCTCGCCGTCGGCGAGTGGGTGACGACGACGGCCCCGCGCAAAGTCGAGAAAGACGACATGACCGGCAAGGACGTGGTTCGCAACCTCAACATCGAGCGCAACTACACGACGGTCACGCTCGAGGTCGATCCGTCGGCCGCGCAGCAGCTGACCTTGATCAGAACGGTGCTGGGGCAGTCGTCGCTGACGCTCACACTTCGCAACAGCGACGATACGGAGCGTGTGCTGAGCGGGGGATCCACGCTGACCGACGTGCTCGGAAGCGACATCAGCCGCGTGATGCGCACGCCTTCAGGGCAAAGATGATGAAAAAACGCCTGGCCTTAACCGCATTTCTGGCGCTGGTTCTCGCGACGGGCGAAGCCGCCTGGGCGCAGAAAAAGCAGCTTGCCCGGCGCGAGTCCGAGGCCAAGGCCGCCAAGCAGGACGTGCTTCTGATCGCGGGCCTGCAGTCGACGTATGATCTTCCGTTCGAGCCCTGCACGCTGGGGGCAACTCCGTACGAGGAATGCATCCGCATCGCGAACAAGGGCCTGCTCCTGGTGCAGTACTCAGCCGACAAGAGGCAGATGATTTTCACCCCGAGTAAAAAAGGCGAGACGACCGTCACGATCCGCGACAAAGAGGGCGATATTCGCCTGATTCTCAAAGTCGTCATCAGCGAAAGCAACCTCACCCGCCGCGTGCAGGAGCTTCGCGATCTGCTCAAAGACATCGAAGGCATCGAGATCCGCATCGTGGCCGACAAAATCGTCGTCGACGGCGAAGTCGTCGTGCTCGGCGACCTCAACCGGCTCTACGCGGTGCTGAGCGACAGCTCTTACAAAGACATCGTGATGAACCTCGTGACGGTGAGCCCGATCGGCCTGCAGATTCTCGGTCAGAAAATTCAGGCCGAGATCAACAACCCGGCCGTAAAAGTGCGCGTGCTCAACGGGATGTTCCTGCTCGAAGGGCAGGTCGACAGCGCCGCCCAAAGGGATGCGGCCGTGAGCGCCGCGCGGAACATGGTTCAGGGCTTTGCCCTTCCGACGTTCGCTTTGCAGGGCGCGAACACGCCGATCGACATCCGCCGCGCGGCCGTGCGCGACCCGATCGTGGATCGCATCAGTGTTGCGCCCAAGAAACCCGATCCACCCGCGAAGATGGTTCGCATCACGGTCGATTTCGTGGAGCTTTCGAAAGACTACCTCCGGAATTTCGGTTTTTCGTGGATTCCAACGCTCTCGACCGACAGCGGTTCGATCAGCTTCGGCACGTCCACGACCGGCGGCGTGACGTCGCAGGGCAACGGCTCGATCAGCGCCACGATTGGAAATCTTTTTCCGAAGCTCTCGACCGCCCAGAACGCGGGTTACGCGCGCATCCTCGAGGAGACCGTGATCATCGTGAAGCAGAACCAGCCGGGCAGAGTCGAACGTAAGCTTCAAATTCCGGTGCCGCGCCAGACCATCACGGCTGGATCGGTGCAGACGGGTTATACTCCGACCACGGTGGGATTGGCGATCGAGGTCACGCCCAGAGTCCGCGCGCAGAGCGAGGACGTCGATCTCGCGATCGACTTCACGTTCGACGGTCTCGCGGGGCGGGTTCAGGAAGCGCCCATCATCAATACGCATAAGTACAAAGGCGACGTGGTCGTCAAGAGCAACGAGAGCGCCGCGATCGTGAACGCGATCAGCAACACGATCGGGACGAACTTCAACAAGGATCCGCCCGGCGGCATGCCCACGAGCCCGCTCTTCACGTTGCTGCGCTCGAAGTCATTCCTGAAGAACAAGAGCCAGTTCGTCGTGTTCATTACGCCGCAGCTCATGGAGTCGGCCGCGACCGGCACCGAAGACATCAAGAACCGCTACGGATTGAAGAGGAAGCTCTGATATGGCCGGACACATCATCGCCGTGGTCGGCGGCAAGGGCGGGGTCGGAAAATCGGTTTTCACCGCGAATCTCGCGCAGGCCTATCTCATGGAGCTTCGGCAGCGGCCGCTTCTGATCGACCTCGATCTCGCGAGCTTAGGCGACCAGAATCTCATTCTCGGAACGCGCTCGCCGAAGACCGTCGTTGAAATCTCGAAGCTCACCGGCGGTGCGCTCGATCTCAAGGCGCTGCAGCCGTTGATGGCCACGACCGCGTCGGGCATGAGCTTCATCAGCGCGCCCACCGACGCGATTGCCGCGCGCGAGCTCGACCTTGAAGGCCTCGGAAAGCTTCTGAAAGCCGCGCCGAACATCTTTCCGGTGGTATTCGTGGATTGCGGGTCGGCGATCGAGAGCGCGACGGTCAAGGTTTTCGAGTACGCCACGATGATCTACATGGTGACCACGCAGGACGTGATCGTGGTGAACCAGACCAAACGCGCGATGAGCCGCATCCAGGACCATCTCTTTCCGCTCGACATGGTGCAGGTCGTGCTCAACCGCTACGTGGCGGCGTCGATCGTGAGCCCGCAGGTCATCCAAAAAAATCTCAACAAGACGCTTTTCGCGGCGATACCCGACGAACCAGAAACGTGCGCCGGAGCGCTCGCGCGCAGCCAGCCGTTCGTCGCGGCCGCTCCGCAGGCGCCGATCACGCGCGCGTTTCACGACGTGATCCGGAAGATCCAGCAGACCAATGTGCTGACACAGCTCGCGGCGCTCAAAAAACCTACCGGTGCGGCGGCGAAGATGCAGGTCATTCCCGGCGGCGGCGAAATTTCGGGCCGTGGCGGAGGAGGGACGTCGCTCTCGGTCGTTTCGAAGTCGACCGACATGTGGACCAACCTCAAACTCCGGATTCATAAAGGTCTTGTCGAGACGATGGACTTGAAGAAACAGAACGTCGATATGAGCGACCCAAAACAAAAAGAAGCCCTGCGCGAGAAAACACGAAAGGCCATTCTCGACATTCTCGCGCGCGAGGATTCCGGCGGCATTCTGCAGAACCGCGATCAGTCGGCGCAGATCGTGAAAGAAGTGCTCGACGAGGCGCTCGGTCTCGGCCCGCTCGAAGACTTGCTTGCCGACGATGCGGTGACCGAGATCATGGTGAACGCGCGCGAGCAGATCTTCATCGAGAAGGCCGGAAAGCCCGGCTTGAGCCCCATCACGTTTTCAAGCGAGCAACAGATGATGAACGTCATCGAACGCATCGTTTCTCCTCTTGGCCGCCGCTGCGACGAGAAAACCCCGTACGTGGACGCGCGCCTTCCCGACGGTTCGCGCGTGCACGTCATCATCCCGCCGCTGGCGCTCAGAGGGCCGACCATCACGATCCGAAAATTCCCGAAGAAACGCATCGGCGCCAAAGAGCTCGTCGAGTGGGGCTCGATGACACAGGAGATCGCCGACTTTTTTCGGATGTGCGTCGAGGGCAGGCTCAACATCATCGTGAGCGGCGGCACCGGATCCGGCAAAACGACGCTGCTCAACACCCTTTCCAATTTCATTCCAACCACCGAGCGCATCATCACCGTCGAGGACGCCGCCGAGCTTCAGCTCGGGCAGGAGCACGTGGTGCGTCTCGAGAGCCGTCCCAAGAACATCGAAGGCGAGGGCGAAGTCTCGATTCGCGACCTCGTGAAGTGCTGCCTGAGAATGCGCCCCGACCGCATCGTCGTCGGCGAGTGCCGCAGCGGCGAAGCGCTCGACATGCTTCAGGCGATGAACACCGGCCACGACGGCTCGCTCACCACGCTTCACGCCAATAACCCGCGCGACGCGATCGCGCGGCTGGAGACGCTCGTGATGATGTCGGGCGTGAACATGCCGCTTAAGGCGATTCGCGAGCAGATCGCCTCGGCCGTGAACGTCATCATCCAGCAGTCGAGACTCAGCGACGGATCGAGAAAAGTCACCTATGTCACCGAAGTTACCGGCATACAGGGCGAAGTGATCAGCCTGCAGGACATCTTCATATTCAAGCAGGAAAGCGTCGACAAGAAACGCAGGATCATCGGCCGCTACGTGCCGACGGGCTTCGTGCCGAAGTTCGTGGAGGAAATGGAAGAGAAGGGCATGAAGGTCTCGCGCGGCCTTTTCTCTTCCGCGAAATAAGCCATGGCGCTCTTATACGCGTTGATCTTCGGCATCGCGGTGTTCATCCTCTCGTACTACTACATGCAGAGGTTTTTCGACTGGCTGCGCTTCCAAAGCATAGGCACGCGCGATTACGTCGTCGAAAAGCTCAACCTCATGTTCGTCGATACCACGCCCGGGAAGGTTCTTTTCTGGATGACGGCCGCGGCGGTCGGGCCGTTTCTGCTCGTGTTCCTGTTTTTTCTGCCGAAGGTGCTGCCGGGGCTTTTATTCGGCGCTCTCGCGGCGGTGGTGGGCTGGAAGGCGCCGAAGCCCGTCGTCAATTTTCTTTTTCAGCGCCGCATCGACAAGTTCAATCTGCAGATGGTGGATGGGCTGAACCTCATGGCCAACGCCATGAAGTCGGGCTTGAGCATCATCCAGTCGCTCTCGATCGTCGTCGAGCAGATGCCCAATCCCATCGCTCAGGAGTTCAATCTCGTTCTCTCCCAGAATAAAGTCGGCGTATCGGTGGAGGACGCGTTCACCAACCTCTCCAAGCGCGTGAGCTGCGAGGACGTCGATATGTTCGTGACGGCCATCAACATCCTCAAGGAAACGGGCGGAAACCTCGCCGAAACCCTCGAAACGATCGTCTTCGTCATCCGCGAACGCATCAAAGTCGAGAGCAAGATCAAGGCGATGACGGCGCAGGGGCGCATTCAAGGGTACATCCTGATGGCCATTCCGCCGGCCCTGGGCGCGTACCTGGGTTTAAGCGACCCCGGATTCATGGACCCGCTGTTTAACCGGCCGCTGGGATGGGTCATCATCGGGGCCGTTTTGATCCTGGAAATTGCTGCCTACTACACCATCAATCGTGTTGTGAAGATCGACGTTTGAAATAAAATCAGAAGGGTGAACGTTGCGCGCAACTAAGGGGAGAATCATGCTTCAACCTATGCTTTCATCCAAACGATATGCGATCCTTGCCGGCATTCCAGCGCTTGGGGTTCTCCTCACGGCGTCCGCGTTTGCGAACGTGAGCCTCAAGAACGGGAATTTTTTCATCGGGTACACCGATCTCGCGTATCCGGGCGGCATCGAGCCCAAGGTCGAGCGCGTTTACAACAGCAAGTCGAGCTACAACGGGATTTTCGGGTTCGGCTGGGGCAGCGACTACGAAGCGTACCTGAAAGTTTCGGCCGACGGATCGGTCATCGCCTACGAAAACGGCGGCGGCGCGCAGAATCGCTTTTCGCCGCCGGCGATCAACATGGCCGAGATCGAGCAGGGCGTGAACGCGATCCTCGAGGCCAAGCGCAAGATCGGGGGCTTGAGCGGAACGTCGATGGAAGCCGAGAAAAGCCGGCTCAAGACCGACGCGCGCTACCGCAACGACGAGTGGGCGCGGCTTTTCGAACGCGGCCTCGTGCAACCTCGCTCGGTGGCCATAGGCACCGAGCTTAAGAGCAACAAGTTCAGCTTTCAGACGATCAAGCGCACGAAAGACGGATATCTCCGCAGCTTCGACAGCGGCCAGGTTCAGACTTTCGACGACAAGGGCCACCTCACGCGCTGGACCGACAAGAACGGCAACTTCATCGCGCTCGGCTACGACAAGATCGGAAATCTCGCGTGGCTGCAGGACAACTTCAACCGCCGCGTTACGTTCACGGTCAACGGCCGCGGCAAGGTCGAGAAGGTCACCGGCGAAAAAGGGAAAGAGGCCGTCTATGCCTACAACGGCGACGAGCTCGTTTCGTCGAAAGACACCGACGGCAACGTGTATGCCTACAGATATTCGACGAACGGACGGCATAACCTCGTCGAGATCAAATACAACGACGCGGCTCCCGGGCATGAGGCCACGACGCTGCAGCTCGGTTATCACGATCTTTCCAAATGCGAGAACGTGAAGTGGGTGAAGGATCGCGATGGAACGCTCACGCAGTACGATTACGCCGGCGAGTGCAACGGCGGGATGGAGCACACGACGACGACGTTGACGAAGGGCGCCGACGGCAAGGAAATCTCGAAAGCGAAGTACAGCTATTTCGAAAAATCGCGCGCCGACGGCGAACGTTATACGTACAAGCTCGCAGCCGAGGTCGACGGCGATCGCACCGAGACGGTCTACAGCGAGTGCTGCGGGCTGCCGATCCAGATCACCCGAAACGAAATGACCACCACCTTCGAGTACGACAAGATGGGGCACGTCACGAAGAAGGCTACACCTTACGAGGTGACCGAGCTCTCTTATGACCCGAGAGCGAACAAGGTTTCGAAGGTCATGAAATACTCCAAGACCGGCAAGGCCAAAAAAGGCGTCACATGGGCGCAGTATGAGTATGACAGCAAGGCGAACCTCGTGGCGGCGAAGAGCTCGTCTGGAAAATCCGTCAAACTCGTCTATGACCACGTCGGCCGCATCAAGGCGATGGTCGATCAAGACAAGAGAAAACTGGAATTCACGTACAACGAGGCGAGCCGTCCGATCGAGATCCGCGACCCGGCGCTCGGCGTGATCAAGGTCGAGTATTCGAACACCGGCGAAATCCGCAAGGTCGACTCGCCCGGCGGCCGCAAGATCGCGACGCAGGTGACGTCGGCGTTTCAGAACCTGCTCGACATCATCCGCCCGGCGGGTGTCAGCCTTTCATTTTAACGTTTGGAATGGATACGAGGTAAAGCCATGAAAAAAGCTCCGATCCTGATGTTCGCGATTCTCGCGGCGTTGACCCTAGGCCCGCCGCTTGCGCGCGCCACGGGCGAAAACACGGGTACTGACCCCGAATGCAAGAATTTGAGCGACGCCGACGTAAAGGTCACCGATTGCGATGGCGCCGACTGCGGCACCGGAGTCGCCAAGAAAGATGTCGGGGCGCAGACGATCACGGGCGGGAACAAGAAGCCCAAGAAGTAAACGCTGGTCGGCGGCGGATTGCT